>CALJFL010000100.1 GCA_938074135.1 uncultured Halieaceae bacterium
CAGGGCAACAGGGTAATCCCCCGCTTCCAGCATGCCCACATCGTGATTGAACTCCAGCAGCATGGCATCACAGTCGCGGTAACTATCAACAACGTGGGCTGTGATACTGCCAAGGTCAGTAAGCACGCCCAGTGAACACTCATTGCTGGCAAGCCGGAATTGGCAGGGTTCACGCGCGTCATGAGGCACCGGTACCGCGGTAACATCTATGTCACCAATAACAAAGTCGCTACCGGCATTGAAACAAACCACCGAGTGGGGGTCGCTGATCCTGCCGGTGCTGGCCGTGCCATGGGTCATATACACAGGCAACTTGTATTTGCGCGACAATCCGGCGACGCCGGTACTGTGATCGGAATGCTCGTGGGTGACCAAAATAGCGTCCAGCTGCTCGGGGCGGACACCGAGGCGATCCATCCGCAGTGCAACCTGGCGGGCGGAAAATCCACAGTCAATCATCAGCAGGGTGCTGGCGGTGGCAACCAGGGTCGCATTGCCCTTGCTGCCACTGCCGAGAGACGCGAATCGCACTAGTTGATGTTGCCCTTTATCAGGCTGAGTAAGGCCTGCTCCTGTCGCCTGTCGAAGGCCGGATCAGGCTCGCGTGGCTGCAACCTTATCGCCACGGCTTCATCGGTCTGTTTGACCACGGTCACCAGAAACTCCGAGTCGGCCAGAGGGTGTTTCTCGTCGCCACCCCACAGCCAATCAAACCAGCCGTCCTCTTCCTCGCTTTCAATACCGATGAAACGGACATAGTACTCGCCGGCGCTGCGATCACGATCGATTATCTCGAAGTTGGAATCTTCAAGTCCCTTGGCAGTAGAGGCCCAGGCCCTGTCATAAGGCAGAATCAGCTCGATATAGGTATCACCCTGACTGGTCTCCTGCAGGGAGATACGCCCGGTGGCGCTGATAGCCTGGTCAGCGATCATCGATACCGGAGCGGAATCGGCGCTGTTGGCGATGTACTGGGCCATGCCACGCAACATTTCAGTTGCCTGCTGCAGGTCATCAGAAGTGGCTGGCCAAACGGTGACATCGCCGGCCTGGTTCATTTGCAGGACGTGTAACTCACTGGTACCGCGCTGGACACCTCTTTCTATCCGGAATTGAAAGCGCGATTGCATCGGCGCACCTTCCATTGACAACCAACTGGTTTCCATGATTCCGGCACGGGCATCGACCCGGCCCACCCCAATACCCGCCGCCGACAGGAAGCTCCTGACCTGGGGCCACAACTGACCGGGCGCCATCGCTACCAGGGCCCAACTCTCTGCGCCCAACTTCTGGATGCGAACGACCTCATCCGCGGCTCCGGATACCAGTGGTGTCGGCCTGGGCACTTCGAACTCTCCGGCCAGCACCAGTGACTGCTCGATATCCGGGATTGGGTAGATATCCTGCAGCGCGTCAGTGCTTTTTTCCGGCGGTACCTCTATGACCTTCAACTCCGGTGCCTGTTTATAGTCCTGGGACTTGTCGCGGAACATACCGTCGTCGCCGAACAGATAGCCGCATCCAGTCATCACCGTGAGCGTGGCCAGCAGTGGCAGTCGAACCAATAGCTTAAAATTCATCATCAGACGCCCGCCGCCTCCAGCGCTGCCAGCACCTGGGCATGGCAGGCCTCGTCAAGTTCGGTGAGTGGCAGTCGAATGCCGGGGCCGATCAGGCCGCGCTGCTGCATCGCCCACTTGACCGGAATAGGATTAGCTTCGAGAAACAGCGCCTCGTTCAGTGCCGCCAGTTTTTGATTAAGGACTTCGGCACCGGCGCGATCACCTGCCGCAGCGAGCCCACATAACCGCGCCATGATCGCCGGCGCTACATTTGCGGTGACCGAGATATTGCCCTGACCGCCTGCCAAAATGAGTTCCATGGCCGTGGGATCATCACCGGAGTAAATGGCGAAATCCTGCGGTGCCCGGGCGATGAGGTCGCGACCGCGCTCAAGGTCTCCCGTGGCATCCTTGATGCCAACGATGTTGTCGATTTCTGCTAACGCCAGGGCGGTGTCATTGGACATATCAACCGCGGTGCGGCCGGGCACGTTGTAAAGGATGTTAGGCACAGTGACGGCTTCCGCCACTGCCTGGAAGTGCCGGTACAAGCCGCGCTGGGTCGGTTTGTTGTAATACGGTGTTACCAACAGACAGGCGTCGGCGCCGGCATCGGCTGCAGCGGCGGTCAGCTCTATCGCCTCACGAGTGGAATTGGAGCCGGTACCGGCCACGACTGGAATACGGCCGGCGATATAGTCCACGCAGTACTTGATAACCTCGCAATGCTCGGGTGTACTGAGCGTGGCACTTTCACCGGTGGTACCGACAGCACCTATGGCACCGGTGCCGGATTGGATGTGCAGATCGAGAATACGCTCAAGGCTGGCCCAGTCTACGCTGCCGTCAGCGTGCATTGGGGTGACCAGGGCGACGATACTGCCGGTTATCATTCACTAACTCCAGACTGCTTGCGGGCACGGGTTCGCGCCTGCGCGCCCGGGAAAGAACGCAATTATCCATGACGGGGGCCGGAACACAACCGGATTGAAGTAAAATACACTGCCAATAGTTACCGGAATTACGAGGTCAATGCGATGAAAAAGACACCTTGCCACCCCCTGCTCCAGATCACCCTGCTGGCGCTGTTGCTCGCGACAGGCAATTTGGCCTTCGCTGAAGTCGAGATCGGTGAGCTGTCCTACATTGACAAGAGCTATATGCAGCAACAGCGTGAACGGGTCGCGCAGCTTAGTGAAAGCAACCTGGGCCGCAAGTTGAAAGGCACCAGGGACAACGATCTGGACATACTGCAACAGCTACTGGACAGAAAGTTGGTCACCGGCGACCAGACACTCGAGTTGCAGGCGCTAGGCGTTATCATGGGCGACCTGCTGGCCGAAGAGCTGGGGCTCGACTGGGTGATCTACGAAGATAAACTGGGCCGCAGCCGGGCCTTGCGCTACCGGCAGACCGACAATTACCTGTTTCCCATCACCATGATTTCCCGGCGTCGAGAGGTCGACAATACCGAAACGGTAACCGAGATCTATCAAAGAGCCCTGGCCAGCATGGCTGCCGTCATCGAACCACTACCCTTCCAGTAGGCCATTTGGCATTGCCCTGGCATCGGTTTAGACTGCCAGTTCTCCGCATTCACGGCCGATCGCTGCATGACAGACCAGGCACCAGGTTTCGAGCTGGATCAACAGAACCAGGAACAGGCTGCCCTTAGAATCACCGGCGACTGGGTCCAGGGCCAGCAGGCACCCGAATTCAGCGAACTGCGCACGCAGCTGGCGGCGGGTTTACCCGGGAAATTGACCATGGATGGCAGCGATCTCGGCCGCTGGGACTCGATCCTGATGGCCTTCCTGCTGCAGTGCTTCAACTTCTGTCGAGACTCCGGCATCGAGGTCCAAACCGACGCTCTGCCGGAGGGGGTGAGGCGTCTGCTAAATGTCGCCACAACCGTACCACCCCATGAAAAACCGGCCCAAGCCACTAATTTTTGGCTATCCGGGGCCAATCCACTTGAACTACTGGGCCGGGTGGTCGGTGACCTCAGGGCGTCATTGGCATTTATTGGTGAAGTCACCATCGCGCTCCTGCGACTGCTTACCGGGCGGGCCAACACCCGGTTTTCTGACTTCCGCCACTTCTGTTACCAGGCAGGACCTGATGCCTTTGCCATCATCAGTCTGACCAGCATATTGGTCGGCATGATCCTGGGCTATCTCGGCGCAGTGCAACTGCAGCAGTTCGGTGCCGAGATTTTCGTTGCCGACCTGGTGGTGATCGGTATGCTGCGCGAAATGGGCGTTTTGATGACGGCGGTGGTTATGGCAGGTCGTACCGGCGCCGCCTATGCTGCGCAGTTGGGCACCATGCAAACCAATGAGGAAATCGATGCCATCACAACAATGGGGATCTCTCCCATCGAATTTCTTGTGGTCCCGCGTATGCTTGCCCTGTTCGTCATGATGCCCCTGCTGACGATTTACGCCGATCTACTTGGCATCATTGGCGGGGGTATTGTAGCTGGCGGCATGGGGATTACGCCCTTGCAGTATATCAATCAGGCGGAGACCGCGGTGTCTTTCACCCACTTCTTCGTAGGCATGATCAAGGGCCTGGTCTTTGCAGTGCTGATCGCAGTCGCAGGCTGCCGCTCGGGCATCAACTCAGGACGCAGCTCGGCGGCGGTAGGCCAGGCAGCCACGGAGGCCGTGGTCACTGCCATCGTTTACCTGATCGTGGCGGACGCAGCGATCAACATCCTGTTCCAGCAATTGGGAATCTAGATATGACGACCGAAGCTCACATTACGGTCAGCGATGTCACCATGGCCTACGGCTCACTGGTCATCCAGCGGGATTTGAACTTTGACATCAATCGCGGCGATATCTTTGTGATCATGGGCGGTAGCGGCTGCGGTAAAAGCACCCTGCTCAAGCACATGCTCGGCCTGATAGAACCGGCGGCGGGTGACATATTGTATAGCGGCAAAAGCTTTACGCACGCCCCGGACAAGGAAAAAGAAACTATGCGCCAGCGCTGGGGCATCACCTATCAGTCAGGTGGCTTGTTCAGCGCGATGGATCTTGCCGAAAATGTCGCTCTGCCCTTGCAGTTGTACACGGACTACAACAGTAAAGACATCGCCGATATTGTGGCGTACAAACTGTCACTGGTCGGTTTAGGCGGCTACCAGACGTATTACCCCTCGGAAATCAGCGGCGGGATGCGAAAACGGGCGGCATTGGCCAGGGCGATTGCACTGGACCCGGAGATCCTGTTTTTTGATGAGCCGTCTGCGGGTCTGGACCCAATCAGTTCCCGCTTGCTGGACGAATTGATTGTTCAGCTCAAGGAGTCCATCGGCGCTACAGTGGTTATGGTCACCCATGAACTGGCCAGTATTTTTGATATCGCCACCAATTCGGTATACCTCGATGCGAACACACGAACAATGATTGATTATGGTGATCCGCGCTATCTCCGTGATAACAGCGAGCAGGCGGTTGTGAGACAATTTCTGGCGCGTGGAACCAACACTTCCACGCAAGGCACTTCCGCAGGGGAAACTGCATGAGCGAGAAACCGCATACAGTCGCTATCGGCTCCTTCATCGTCGGCGCCCTGCTGATAGCAATCTCGGGGCTGATTTTCATCGGCGGCTCCGGTTTCGGCAGCGATAGAAACAAGGTCGTCATGGTGTTTGACGGTTCGGTAAAGGGGCTTTCCGTGGGTGCTCCAGTGGCACTTCGCGGTGTCCAGATCGGCCAGGTCACAGACATACAACTGATCTTCGATACGGACACCGTCGACGTGATCATGATGGTGGAGGCCGAGCTGAGCAACCAGAATATCCGCCGCAAGGGCAGCGCCACAGAAGACGACTTTACCGAGGAACTGATCGCACGGGGCATGCGCGCACAGCTCAATAGCCAGAGCCTGCTGACCGGCTTGCTCTACGTCCAGCTGGATTTCTTCCCCGATACCACTATCAATCTGGCCGACATCGAATCCAAATACATTCAACTCCCCACGGTACCCACAGAACTGGAGCGTCTGACAAGGGAACTGGAGTCGGTGAACTGGGCGCAGCTGGCCAATGATATGAAAGACATCGCCGCAGGTATCAACCAATTCATTGGCAGTGAGGAGTTTCAGGCGCTGCCCGCGGGGCTGACCTCGGCGCTGGCCTCCTACGAAAAACTCAGCGACGATATTCAACTATTGTTGACCACTTCTGGCCCCAAGTTTAACCGTGTCCTTGATAGCACAGGCGATACCGTTGAAACCTTTAACAACGAGTTGCCGAAGTTTTCGGCGCTGGCCGAGGAAAACCTGAATCTACTTGACGATGCCTTGATCGCCTTTCAGGAGGCAATGACCGAAATCGATGCGCTGGTATCGGCCGATTCTGCAACAACCTATGAACTCAATAAGGCACTGCGCGAATTGGCCCAGGCAGGCAGAGCGTTACAGCTACTGGCCAAGACACTGGAAGAACAACCCGAAGCCCTGATACGCGGCAAGCGTGAGGACAAACCATGAGCAGAATGACCCTCCCGTCACTGTTGGCCGGCATGCTAATAGTGCTCGCCGCCTGCGGATCTACGCCGCCGAGTGATTACTATGTACTGTCTGCGGCCGCCACGGAAACCCCCACCGGAGATTCGCCGTCACTGGGTGTAGGGCCAGTCAGCATCCCAGAGTATCTCAATCGCAACAGCATGGTATTCAACCGGGACGGCAACAAACTCGAAATTGCCTCCTTCGCCCGCTGGGCCGAGCCGCTTGAATCAGGCATATCGAGGGTACTTAGCATTAATCTGGCATCGCGGCTTAACACCGAGGACATTCAGGTCTTTCCCTGGCATCCGAGCCAGGCCCCGGATTACGCCGTAGGGGTGCGACTGCTGGTGCTGGACAGTAACAGCGTCCGCGCACAACTCGTCGCAGAGTGGAGCCTGAGGACGAAGAAAGACGGTTCGGCTGAGGTGCGTCGCATCGTCAGCCTGGAGGAGACAACAACAGGGGTCGAACTATCACCTGAAAATGTAGCGCGGTCCTACAGTAATTTGCTGGCCAAGCTCAGCGACAAGATCGCCAAAACCATTGCCGACGACATGGCGATGGCAGGTACCGAGGAGAACTAGAAGTCGTCGGGGCGCATCATCGCGTCGGAGCCACCATCCACGAA
>CALJFL010000101.1 GCA_938074135.1 uncultured Halieaceae bacterium
CGGATCTTGCCGTAGAGGTCAATCTCCTGCCACTGCTTGAGCCGCTGGGGCTCGCGCTGGGCCAGGCTGGCCTTCATCGGAAATGCCGTGTGTGGCAGGTTAAGTGTGTCCTTGTAGTCGCTCATAGCCCGTTAGTTTTCACTGTTCGCGAACCAGGTTCGCGTTGTATTTACGTCGCGGAGGATGTTTTCCTTCAACTCTTCCAACGACTCGAATTTCATTTCATCGCGCAATTTATGGCGGAAGGTCACTTCTATACGCTTGCCGTACAAATTAATGTCGCGGTCCAGCAGGTGTACCTCGAGATTGGCCTTGATGCTGTCATTCACCGTGGGCCGCACGCCTACATTGGCTACGCCGTGGGCATCTTCCAGCCCTGCCCCATTGACCAGCACGGTAAAAACCCCCGACAGCGGTGATCGCAGCCGGTGCAACTCCATATTGGCGGTCGGTACGCCCAGTTCACCCCCTAACTGCCGTCCGTACACCACCCGTCCGGTCATACGGTAGGGCTGCCCCAACAGCGATTCAGCCAACTCAAACTCGCCGACCGCCAGCACCTCGCGTATACGGGTACTACTCACCCGCTCGCCCTCGAGTTTCTCCGTCGGCGTGGGCACTGCGGCATAGCCGTAGCGCTGGCCCTCGCTGCGGATAAAATCAAAATCACCCTGGCGGTCATTGCCAAAGCGAAAATCGTCACCCAGCACCACGTACTTGACCCCGAGGCCCGCAACAAAAATATCGTCGACAAACTGCTGGGCCGACATGGTACGCAGCCGCTCATTGAAGCGAATACGCAATACCCGGTCCACGCCCAACTCCCTGAGCGCCACAAACTTCTCGCGAAAGCTCATCAGCCGCGCCGGGGCTTCCAGCGGTGCCAGGTACTCCCGCGGCAGTGGCTCGAACACAATCACCACCGACGGCAGCGACAGCTCCCTGGCTTTGGTCAGCAGGTGGCCAATCACCGCCTGGTGTCCATGGTGCACCCCGTCGAAGGCACCCAGTGTCACCACGCAGCCGCGGTGTCTGGGCCGCAAGTTATGAAGGCCGCGAATCAGCTCCATCGGGGGGTAGGCACTCAGTCAGACCAAACGCGGAAGTATAGCGAACTCGCGCTCGCGAGCCTATGGCAAGCAGGTGTTACAAACGGTGAAAATAACACCCCGCGGCGATCAGGCCCCGTGGCGTGGCCCCCGCAAATGACTGAGCCGGGTGCCCAAAAGCAGGTGTATGCCGATGTAGGCCACCACGCCAGCGCCACAGACCGCCAGAATCTGGATAGCCCGCCGCTGCCAATCCCAGGCCAGCCAGACGCTGTTATCGGGCACCAGCCAGAGTATCGCCAGCACCATACCGGCGGTGGCCGCCAGCAGGCGGGCGCTGTAGATACCCCAGCCAGGCTGGAAGCGGTAGACCCCCTCCCGGCGCAAACCGCGAAACAGCAGGCCAGCATTGAGATAGGCCGCCACGCTGGTGGCCAGCGCCAGCCCCACATGGCCGACGTTGTAGTAGTACATCAGCGGCAGCACGAACAGCAGGTTCAGTATCATATTGGCCACCATCGCCTTAATGCCAATGGATACCGGCGTCATCATATCCTTGCGGGCGTAGAAGCCCGGCGCCAGTACCTTGATCAGCATGAAAGCGGCCAGGCCCAGGCTGTACGCACGCAGGCTGAGGGCCGCCATATCAACGTCTTTGGGCGTCAGCGCCCCGTACTGGAACAGGGTGATCAGGATTGGCTCGGCCAGTAACAACAATGCAATCGCTGCCGGTACCGCGATCAGCAACACGGAGCGCACCGCCCAATCCAGCGTGGTGGCAAACTGATCGCCCCGGGCAGCCGCGTTGTGGGCCGACAGGTTGGGCAGAATCACCGTGGCGATGGCGATCCCGAACACCCCAAGCGGCAGCTCGGTCAGCCGGTCGGAATAATACAGCCAGGACACACTGCCAGTAGGCAGGAACGAGGCCAGCACCGTATCCAGCAGCAGGTTGATCTGACTGACCGAGACCCCGAACAGCGCCGGCACCATCAACTTGAGGATCCGTCGCACACCTTCGTCGCGAGTATCCCAGATGGGCCGTGGCACAAGATCCAACTTGTACAGGGACGGTAGCTGAAACAACAACTGGATGACCCCTGCCAGAAACACACCCCAGGCCAGGGCAAACACGGGCTCATCGAAATACGGCGCGGCCACGGTCGCCGAGCCGATCAGAGACAGATTCAGAAACACCGGGGTAAAAGCCGGCACCGCAAAACGGCCGTAGCTGTTGAGAATCGCGCCGCACAATCCGGTCATGGAGATCAGCATCAGGTAGGGAAAGGTGACGCGGATCAGTTCGGATGTGAGTTGGTATTTCTCGGGCTGGCTGACGAAGCCCGGGGCGAACACAGCAGTAACCACCGGCGCCGCCAGAATGATCAGCCCGGTGAGCAAGAGCAAGGTGCCGCCCAGCACGCCCGCCACCCGGTCGATCAGGTGTTTCACCGCCGCCACACTGCCCTGCTCCTTATAGTCGGCAAGTACCGGCACGAAGGCCTG
>CALJFL010000102.1 GCA_938074135.1 uncultured Halieaceae bacterium
AGGTCGACGATCATCAGGTTCTCTGCGCGGTCCTTGCCCGAGGCGCGCAGTTCGGCCGCGGCAAGCTCGTCTGCGCGGCGATCCGGGTAGCGCGGTCGTGTGCCCTTGATGGGGCTGGTTTCTACCCTGCGCCCATGCAGGGATAGAAACCGCTCCGGCGACAGACAAAGCACCGCCTGGTCTGGGGCGGGTTGCAGGTAAGCGGAAAACGGCGCTGCGGCGATGGCGCGCAGTTCGCAGTAGGCCGCCCAGGGATCACCATGGTAGGGAGCGCTGAATTTTTGTGCCAGATTCACCTGGTAGCAGTCGCCAGCGCGAATATAGGCCTGAATCTGCTCGAAGGCCGAGCGATAAGCCTCAGCATCCATGTTTGAGTGGAACGTTTCGCGCAGCGTAAACCCTTCCCTGTTACTGCGCATCCCACCTTGCAATCGGCGTAACAAATCGTTGCGCTCCTCCCGGGTGACCTGGGGCTGGCATACCAACACAGATTTCTGCAGCAGGTGATCCTGGATGATGGCCCAGTGATAAGCGGCGACGTGCACGGGAGGCAGGTGACCATCCGTGGCGGGCGAGGGCGGTAATTTGTGCAGGCTCTTGCCAGCGTCGTAGCCAAGATAGCCGAGCAGGCCTCCACAAAAGGGCAGGTCCTGGGAGACGGGTTGAATATTGGCGTATTGCTCTTTGTGCCAGTTGCCAAGTTCTTCGAAATAGTTGCGCAGCTGTGCCTCAGAAGCTACGGCAGGTAGCACCGGCAATTTGTGGCTGTCGCCGCCGGCCGTGACAATATCGTAGCGGCCTCTGTTCGTATGCGGAAAGCTGCTATCGAGCAGACAGGCGTCCGGCATGTCCCGCACGCGCTCGAACACACCGCACACGTCAGGTGAGTAGGGCAGCTCGTCTAGATGTAACGTATCGGTCATGCTGGCGGAGTTGCTCCATTGGTGCCGCCGCCTGTATCGGCCTCAGCAGGACGGTCTGCGCGGCGGCTTGGTCGCATGTTTACCGGGAACACATTGCGACCGCCGCGACAGCCTCGGAAATTTATAATGTGGCCACCGTAAGGCCTTGTTTAAATTGACTTTAAGGGGCCGGGACATTAATGTATGACACCGTTTTAAAGGCAGGTTTGCATCGTAAGCCTGACCGTCTCGAGATGCAAATTTCACCGCCTCTTTGGAAGGTACCAGTTGTCTCGCTGGCCCTTGTAGTGCAGCCCGCGAGTTGGAGCTTGGATTAAAATTATGACAAAAAGCAGTAATGAATTGATCGCCTCACTGGTCAACCCTTTCGACGACACCGGTGAGCGAGAGTTCACAGTGCCCGGCCAGGTCGCCGCCGAACCCGGTCTCTACGAAGAGGCGCTGAAGAAGGGCTGGGAGTTACAGCAACGTCCTTACCAGGCCGCTGGAACAAAGAGCATACAGCGCCAGCACCTGAAAAACCGCATGACGATCTGGGAGCGAATCGAGTTCCTTGCTGATGAAGAACCCAGGGTCTTGTTCCAGAACTGGGGCCCTAATCTCGATGGCGCCTCGCTGGTCACCGCCTTGATCAAGGTCGACGGCCGTGATGTCGCCATTTACGGGCACGACTTTACCGTTCGCGCCGGTTCAATGGATGCGACCAACGGCGAGAAACTGGCACGCCTGTTCCAGCTTGCTGCCAAGAGCAAAGTCCCACTGGTGGGACTGAACGATTCGGCCGGCGCATACATACCGGCTGGCGTTGGCGGTCTGGATGGTTATGCCGATGCATTTACCGCGCTGCGCAAAATCAGTGGCGTGGTTCCAAGCATCATGTGTATGTTTGGTTTTAATGCCGGCGGCGGTTCGTACCTGCCGCGACAGGGCAGCTTCATGATCCAGCCTAATGACACCTTCTTCGGCTTAACCGGCCCCGGGGTGGTTAAGTCTGTTCTGGGTGAGGACGTAACGCCAGAAGAGCTCGGTGGCCCCGGTGTGCATAGTCAGAGTGGCGTCACCGACTTCGTGGTACCCGATGAGGTTGCTGCACTGCGCAAAGTCCGCCAGCTGCTCAAGTACCTGCCTAGCTATAACGGCGAGGCCGCACCTCACCAGCCATCGTCGGACCCGGTAAATCGCAAGACCTGGGATATCGACATCCTGCTGAAGAAGGCATTCAATTCTCCGACCGGATTTAATACCCCCATCGACATCAGCATCATGATCCAGCAGCTGTGCGATCATGGCGATTTTCTGGAAATTCAACCCGACAGGGCGCGCAATACGATTACTGCGCTGGGGCGAATGGCGGGCAATGTGATTGGCTTTGTAGCCAACAACTCAGCCGTATCCTCCGGTCAGATCGATATTGCCGCGGCCTATAAGAACGCTCGCTTTATCCGCTTCTGTAACCTGTACAACATCCCAATTATTTTCCTGGAAGACACGACGGGCTTCCTGCCCGGCAAGGAGCAGGAAGCTGGCGGTATCGTGCAGGCGGGACGAGCCATGCTCGACGCGATTGTGGATCTGCGAACTCCTCGCTTCCTGGTACTGGTAAGAAACGCCTTTGGAGGCGCCTACGCCTCTTACAATAACTACCCGACCGGCGCCGACTTCGTCGTTGCGCTGCCGACTACCCGGGTTGCAGTTATGGGGCCAGCTGGCGTGGAGTATGTTTACAAGGACGAACTGCGCAAAATTCGCGGCGAAGCCAAAGCACGACTGGCGACAGAGACCCAGGCACAGATTGCCGCCGGACTTGCAGAAGATGAAGCTGCCAAAGCCGCAAAGGCCCTGATCGACGGTTGGGTCAAGACAGAAGAGCAGCTCCTCGCCCAGCGCTACGAGCGTGAGTTAATGAATCCTAATGAAGCACTCAGTCTGGGTTCGATATCGCAGATCGTTATGCCCTCGGATTTGCGTCAGGTCCTGGCTGAACATATGAATTTCTGCCTGCGCCACTACGAGCCCTCACCATTGCAATCTGTGCAGCGCGAATTTCACTAAGCGCTCGTTCACTGAATTCAGATTAAGGAAGCCCGCGTGTCCAACGAATACTATCTCAGCAATTCACTGATTCATCGTGATCGTCGATTGGGACGAAGGCATAACGATTGGGTCAGCCAGTTCGACTGCACCCATATTTGCCCGCTTATTATCTGTCGCGGCCCGATACGCAAGGAGGCGATGGACGTCTTTACTGAAATGGGTATCAGCCATTTCGGCATTCTGCTGTCCGAAAAAGACTCTATTGTTTATCAGGACGCTCTGGCGCCGGAACTGCGCGCACTGACCGACCCCGACCGGGTTCACCGCGTGCCCGACTATACCGGGGCGAACAAGGAAGAACGCGATCAACGTATAAAGCAGATCATCAGTATCGCCAAGGATAATGGTTACAACGCTATTTTTGCCGGCTATGGCTTCATGGCTGAAGACGAGACCATGGTTGCGGCCATGGAGAATGCCGGACTTAATTTTATAGGCCCATGTTCGCGCACG
>CALJFL010000103.1 GCA_938074135.1 uncultured Halieaceae bacterium
TAACACCTACTATGACTGGTTGCTTGATCGGGCCTATCTGTTGGTACCTGCCCAGGATTATGTCGGTGACTTCCTGTCGACATTCAAGAAGTATCCACCGCGGCAAAAAGCCGCCAGCTTCTCGCTGGACCAGGTGATGGACAAGCTTAGCGCGCCCTCAGGTGCCCACTAATACGGTCATACCAAAATCTGAAAAGGCCCCTTAGGGGCCTTTTTTTTGCTTACCTAAACCGCATTGTGCTTGTCAAGCCTTGGGGAATTCCAGTGTTATCCGCACGCCACTACCGTCGGGTAGGTTCTGGGCACTTACCGAACCCTGGAAGTGTTGGGCGATCAACCTGACAACGTGGAGTCCAAGCCCCAGATGCATTCGTCCGAAGCCATCCGCCTCGCGCAACGACACCATCGGTTCGAACAGTCGGTCCTGCAGGTCATCAGGTAAGCTTGGGCCGCGGTTGCTGATTGAAATTTGCCAGTGGCCGTCGTCACTGTTCAGGCTTATGACGATGGTATCGCCTGGTGTCGAAAAGGACGCCGCATTGTCGACCAGCTTATCGAGTGCCTGTACCAATAGGTCTGGCGAGCCATTGATCTGTGCGCGCGGTTCCGCGCAATCGAGGTGTATCTTGTGTTTGTTATAGACACTGCGGTAGGCCTCACACACTTCAGTGAGCAGTAGAACCAGGTCGAAGGTCCCGGACTTGCTGCTGTAAAGACTTTCCTCAACCCGGGAGGCCTCGCTCATGGCGGTGAGAATACCGGCCAGCCGATTCAGACCGTCGCGCGCTCGGATAATGTAGGTGTGCTGTTCTTTGGCGTCCAGGCCCGGCTGTTCGAGATTGTCCAGTGAGCTTTGTATCACCGCCACCGGGGTACGCAGTTCATGGGAGAGCTTGCTGCTCAGTGTGCGCAGGTAGTCATTGTATTCTCCGAGCTGGCCCAACAGGTCGGCATAACGTCGCGACAACTCGCCAATTTCGTCAGCGGCTCGACTGCGTGGAAAAGCGGTGTCGACTGAACGATCATCCCGCACGACGTTAGCGACAGCCTGGCTCAGTGATCTGATTCGCCAGCTGAGCACGCTGGCATACCCCAGTAAACCGAAACTGGCGATGGCAATCGCCAGAAAGCTGTAAGCCAGTAGGCGACTGAAGGCGCGGTCGGTCAACGACAGGTATTGTTCGCTGTTTTGTCGCACTACGACAGCACCAATGGCTATGTTGTGATCGAAGACGGGCGCTGCCGCCGATAGAATGGCGCGGGTGCCATCTGCCGGGTTACTGTACCAGCGGCTCTCAGCCCGGCCGGCCAATGCCGCGCTGATTTCGTCGGAGCGCTGTTGCCCTTTGTCATCCGTGGCGGGCACTGTTGGCAGTGGATCCTCGGCTAATATGCTGCGATAGAGTGCCTTGATGAGCCAGAACGTTTCCTGTTTTGATGTCTCATCGTATTCAGCGAGTGTGGGCGCAGAGCTTGCTTCGCCGAGTTGAAAGTTGCCACGGTCGAACACCGACAGTGAGCCGCCAGGGTGACCAAAGGGTTCCAGCGCTTTGTGCAGTGTGTCGGGCGAATAAATAAGCCACGGCGGCGCTGCCGTTCTTAGTGGCGAGGTGTTACCTACTGTGTCCAGCGCTGCACCGGCGCCGCTACTGGCATTGGTGATGTAAAAGCCGAGCCGCTCGCCTGTCATTGACAGCGGTATTTCCAGTTCTATTGTGTAGCCGTTGGTTGAATCCTGCCAGACTCCCCGGATACGTGCGGGATTCACATCGGGATGCCGGCGGCCGTCGAATTTTGCGCGAACGGCGCCGGGAGCCGATGTGGCGATCACGTAGCGCTGTCGTTTATCACCCAGCCAGGTTTGGAGCATAAGCCTGTCGCCATTGGCCTCCCTTGATAGTTCCGGGTTATTGAAAACGACGTCGGCGTCCTCTACCTGAAACAGCAGGTACAGGTTGCCATTGCGGGTCATGGCCTGATAGTGCAGCGTAAGCTCGGCAGCGTCGAAGGCGCCGCGCAACGTCGTCCGATGGCTTTCTTCCCAACCATCAGCGTAACCGTCAACAATGATAGGGACGTCGCTGGGGTGAGCGTAAATGCTGCCGTCGTCAGCGGGTAGCGTGGGCGCTCTTCGAGGGTCGGGGTAGAGCAGCCGAGGCCTGTCACGCAGTGCTGTGGCGATTGCACTGGTAGTGGCCTGCAGCGATTGCACCTGTCCCTCGCGCATGGTGCCTTCAATCTCCCTGACGAACTGGCACCCGGCCCAGGGTAGGGCCAATAACAGCAGGCTTACCATTAACAACTGGCGACGCAGACTCATTGCTCAGTGACCCTGCCAGCGATAACCCATACCATACGCTGTCTCAATAGCGTTGAAGTCGGGATCTGTTGCGTGAAACTTGCGGCGGATACGTTTGATGTGGGAGGTGATGGTGTTGTCATCCAGTACCACGTTCGCCGCATCCATCAGTTGTTGGCGATTCTTAACGTGCCCGGGGTGTTGCGCCAGCGCGTAGACCATCCAGAACTCTGTAACCGTGAGCTCCACGGGTGCATCCTGCCAATGTACTGTCATGCGTTGTTGGTTGATGAGTAACTGCCCCTGTTGCAGCACATCCTCCCTGGATTCGGGTGCCTGCAGGGCTTTAACGCGGCGAAACAATGCCACGATGCGGGCCAGCATGTGTGCCTGGCTGATGTCTTTGGTCAGGTAGTCGTCGGCGCCAAGGCGCAGTCCGGAGATGATATCGAGCTCCGAATCCCGGGCGGTCAGGAATACGATGGGCAGCTCTGGCGAGAGGCTGCGAAGTTCGCGGCAGAGCTCGAAGCCACCCTCGATGTCATCGCCCAGTCCAACATCAATGATGGCCAGGTCGGGCAATTGGCGGGCAAAAGCAGTACTGGCGCTGTCGCGGTCGGCGTGGATGCTCACCCGGAACCCACGCCTTTGCAGCGCGTCGCGGTAGTTTGCCGCGATCACGGTTTCATCTTCAACAATGGCG
>CALJFL010000104.1 GCA_938074135.1 uncultured Halieaceae bacterium
GGTTGCTGAGATCTCCTGGTGGGAGATCGCCATGCTGACAAAAAAAGGGCGCCTGACCATGAGCGTATCATCGTCGGAGTTCAGTCAGCTCTTTACTACGTCCTACTCTCCGTCAGTTGAACCCATTAGCCCCGCCATCGCTGAGCTATCGGTTAATCTGGACGAGACGTTCAACAATGACCCGGCCGACAGAATAATAGCGGCCACTGGACTGTTGCTTAATGCCAGTGTCGTTACAGCCGACCGCAACCTGCTCAGCAACAAGTTACTGCCAACCATCTGGTAGCGTGACTGCAGCGCGCTGTTGGTCAGGCCTGAGAAATCGCCCTGCCGCGCCACTGAAAGCCCACTCGCACCAGCCCCTGTGAGGCTAGATCATAGGCCTGCCAAAGCGCCTGATAGGTCTCGCGCTCAACCGGATGTTCCACCTCCGGTGCCAACTCTGCCAGTGGCCCCAGTACAAAGGCATTCTCCAGAATTTCGCCGCGAGGCAACTCCACGCCCTCGATAATGCCCACCAGGGTGTCGTAGGTGAGGATATCGATATCCAACTGACGAGCACTGTTGCGGGTGGCGTTGGCCGGGCGGCCATGTTCGAACTCGATATGGCGCAGCGTTCTGTGCAGTTCACCAACACTGAGATCAGTGCTCACCCGCGCCGCCATATTCAGGAAGGGCTGGCCGTCGAAGCCGATGGCAACGCTGTCGTAGACCGACGACAGGGCCAGCTCGCCAAAAAGACCCTGCAGGGCATCGAGCCCCGCCACCAGGTAGCGTTCGCGCTCAATATTACTGCCCAGACCCAGGTAAACCGTGGCCATCAGGGCTGTTCACCGCGCTCGATCAACACGCCTACGTCTTTCGCCGCCGGCACCGCGCCGGGCTTGCACAGCCGCAAGCGCAGCCACGGCACCTGGAACTCGTCGCGAATAAGCTGCGCCACCTGCTCGGCCATGGTTTCAATCAACTGGAACTCGCTGCCTTCTATAAAAGAAAGCACCCGTTGGGACACCGCCGCGTAGTCCAGCGCATCGTCGATGCCATCGCTGGCAGCCGCCCGCCGGTTGTCACTGACCATCTCGATATCAAGGACCACGGCCTGGCGAATGGTGCGCTCCCAGTCGTACACCCCGATCACGGTTTCGGCTCGCAACTCACGGATAAACACAATATCCATCAGGCGGGCTCGGCCACTGACAGCGGTGGCAGTTCTTCCATCGGCCAGCGGGGCCGCACGGTGGCTTCCTCGTCATCCACCTGGCCGGCAGCCAGACGCTGGGCACCGGCGTAAGCAATCATCGCGCCGTTATCGGTGCAGTAGGCAAGCGATGGGTAAAATACCGTGGCGCCGTCTTTGGCCAGAACACTGGCCAACTGCTGCCGCAGGTTGCGGTTGGCACTGACACCACCGGCGATCACCAGCGTTTTCAATGCTTCCTGCTTAAGGGCCCGGCGGCACTTGATCACGAGGGTGCTAACCACCGCTTCTTCGAACGCTCGGGCGATATCGCACTTGTCCTGCTCACTGAGCTCACCGGCCTCGCGGCAGGCAGCCACGGTATTGAGCGTGTAGGTCTTGAGCCCACTGAAGCTGAAATCCAGTCCCGGGCGATTGACCATGGGCCGCGGAAAATCAAAGCGGTCGGGGTTGCCGCTCTCGGCAATGCGGGCGATATGCGGCCCGCCGGGGTAAGGCAGTCCCAGCATCTTGGCGGCCTTGTCGAAGGCCTCACCGGCGGCGTCATCCAGTGATTCACCGAGCATGCGGTACTGGCCGATACCGTCAACCCGCACCAGCTGGGTATGGCCACCGGAGACCAGCAGCGCGACGAAGGGAAACTCTGGCCGCTCGTCCTCCAGCATCGGGGCCAAGAGATGGCCTTCCATGTGGTGCACACCCAGTGCCGGTATGCCCCAACCCCAGGCCAAGGACCGCGCCAGGGTTGCCCCCACCATCAGCGCGCCGACCAATCCTGGACCGGCGGTATAGGCCACACCGTCGATATCGGCGCCGGTGCAGCCAGCGTCGGCCAATACCTGCTCCAGCAGCGGCAAAACCTTGCGCACATGGTCGCGGGACGCCAATTCCGGCACCACGCCACCGTATTCCACGTGAATATCCACCTGGCTGAACAGGGCGTCCGCCAGCAAGCCGCGCTCGGTGTCATAGAGCGCCACGCCGGTCTCGTCACAGGAGGTTTCCAGTCCCAGGATCAACATATCGTCAGGTTCACGCGGTATCCACAGTGTGAGTTTCATCAAATGCGAGCGTTTGCTGGCACCGACAACAGAGCGCGCATGATAATAGAGCCATGGCTCAAGCGCCAAGCACTGTTCAAACACAGATTAAGGAGAGGATTTAATGTAGGTAATATGGTAATACTGGTATTACCCCGGTCGCTATGGTGCTTTTTGCGGGGTAGATAAGATGGGGGTAGATAAGGTGTGAGCAAACAATGGCTACTCGAACCAGTCGATTAACCCGAAAATACCAGGCCACCATTCCCGAGCCTGTTCGTAAATTGCTTAACCTGAAGGCAGGCGACGCCGTGGCATTCGATATCAACGATCACACCGTGCAACTGCGCAAGGCGCAACCGGTGGATCTGGCCTTTGCCCAGGGGGTGGAGGAATCAATGGGGGAATGGGACAGCGCCGAGGACGAGAATGCCTACGGTGACCTTTGACGCCTACGACGTGGTAGTTGTGCCCTTCCCGTTTACCGACAGGGCGACCACCAAACGGCGGCCGGCACTGGTGCTGTCGCGGGCTGAGTCCATTAATAGCGGGGCTGGGCACTCGGTCATGGCGATGATTACCAGCGCCGCACATTCCAGCTGGCCGCTAGACACCAGCCTTGAAGACCTTGATGCAGCTGGCCTGCCGGCGCCCTCAGTGGTGCGTATGAAACTGTTTACCCTCGACAATACCTTCATCGTGCGGCAAGCGGGCCGACTGGCGCCAACAGACTGCAGAGCCGTTGCCGCCGCGCTGGGAAAACTGCTGCCAGCGGGGACATAGCGGTAGTTTTTAGGGCTTTGCAAAACACCCCCCAAAAGTATAGAATGCGCGCCTTTTCGGGGATTGACCGTCGTTTCGGTGTGTCTTTACCCACAATGAACTGGACAGGTAGGACATTAATGCCCTCTATCAAGATCAAGGAAAACGAGCCGTTTGACGTGGCCCTGCGCCGTTTCAAGCGCTCCTGCGAGAAAGCCGGCCTGCTGGCCGAAGTACGCAAGCGTGAGCACTATGAGAAGCCCACGACAGTACGCAAGCGCGCCTCTGCTGCGGCTGTAAAGCGTCACCTGAAGAAGCTTTCCCGGGAGAACCGCAAGCGCGTACGCCTGTACTAGCGCACGCCTCTCACCCCCTCCATGAGTGACCAGAGTCTCACCGAGACCATCAGGGCGGAAATGAAAGCCGCCATGAAGGCCCGGGACAAAGACCGACTCGGTACCATCCGGCTGATCCAGGCCGAATTCAAGCGAATCGAAGTAGACGAGCGCATCGACGTTGACGATGCCCGCGCCCTGGCTGTGCTCGATAAAATGGTCAAGCAACGCCGCGACTCCGCCCAGCAATACAAAGACGCCGGCCGCGAAGAGCTCGAGGCCAAGGAAAATGCCGAGATCGTTGTTTTGCAGGAATTCATGCCTGTTCAACTGAGCGACGACGAACTGTCCGCCATGGTCGATGAAGCCATTGCCAACAGCGGCGCCACCGGCATGCAGGCCATGGGCCCGGTTATGGGCCAGCTCAAGCCCAAACTGCAGGGCCGCGCCGACATGGGCGCCGTCAGCAAGCTGGTCAAGGAACGCCTGACCGGCTAAAAGGCCGCCCGGCTGCCCACAGGCAGCCAACAAGCCCACATCGCACTAAACAATCACGCCTTTGCGTGTGACAATACCTTGCTCGATTGACCCAACAGCCCAAGGATTCTGCCGCAGGCATGGCCGGACGTATCACCCAGAAATTTCTCGACGACCTGCTCGACCGGGTGGATATCGTTGAGGTTGTCGACCGACGGGTGAAGCTGAAGAAAACCGGCAAGAATTACAGCGCCCGCTGCCCTTTCCACGACGAGAAAACCCCCTCCTTCAGCGTCAACCCAGACAAACAGTTCTACTACTGCTTCGGCTGCGGCGCTGGTGGCAATGCGCTGGGTTTCGTCATGGATTACGACAATATCGACTTCCCCCAGGCAGTGGAAAACCTGGCCGGCAGCGCCGGCATGACCGTCGAGCGGGAGGAGGTGCGCGGCGGCCGTGACCCGGCAATCCCCGAGGCCAGCAACAAACCGCTCTACGCCCTGCTGGAGCAGGCCTCCAACTACTACCAGCTGCAACTGCGTAAACATCCCGAGGCCAAGCGGGCCGTGGCATACCTCAAGGAGCGCGGGCTGACCGGGGTGATCGCCAAGGCGTTCGACCTCGGCTTTGCCCCACCCGGGTGGGACAACCTGCTGTCAGAGCTTGGCACCAGCGAGGAGGCCAGGGAGCAGCTGCAGAAAACCGGTATGGTGGTGAAGAATGAGGCCGGGCGGATCTATGACCGCTTCCGCGACCGGGTGGTTTTTCCCATCCGCGACCAGCGTGGCCGTATCATTGCCTTTGGTGGCCGGGTACTGGGCGACGACAAACCCAAATACCTCAACTCGCCGGAAACCGATGTCTTTCACAAAGGCCGTGAGCTCTATGGCCTGTACCAGGCCAAACAAGCCAACCGCCGCCTGGAGCGGATTCTGGTGGTGGAAGGCTACATGGACGTGATCGCGTTGGCCCAGCACGGGATCTCCAACGCCACTGCCACCCTGGGCACCGCTACCAGCAAAACCCACCTGGAGCGCATCTATCGCCTGTGTCCGGAAGTGGTGTTCTGCTTTGATGGTGACGAGGCCGGACGCAAGGCCGCCTTTCGGGCCATGGAAGCCGCCCTGCCCTGCATGGAAGATGGTCGCCAGGCCCGCTTTCTGTTCCTGCCCGAGGGCGAAGACCCGGACACCATGGTGCGCAGCGGCGGCGCCGAGCACTTCCAGCAACTGGTGGCCAATGCCCAACCGCTGGAAACCTTCCTGTTCGAATCTCTGGCCGAGGGCATCGACACCGGCAACATGGATGGTCGTGCCCGGCTGAGCAAGCTGGCCCTGCCCTACATCCGGCAAATGCCGGAAGGGGTCTACAAGCAGCTGATGTTTCAGGACCTGGCCAATCGCACCGGGCTGGAGCTGGCCAGCCTGATGCAACTGGCAGCACCGCCAGCACCACCACCAGCTCCCGAGGTTCCCCCGCCCGGGGATTATGACGATGGACACTTCGCCGAGTCCGAGGAAGAGGTACAACCGCGCCAACGCGCCATGCTCGGCAACGCCCTGCTGGCGGGTTATGCCAGCAAGGCCCAGGCCGCTATCGCCCTGCTGCTGCACCAACCGGATATTGCCCGTCTTGCTGCCCCCGCCCTGCTCGACGAGTTGGAGGGCGACGACATCGCCCTGCTGCGCGAGCTGCTGGAATTGCTGCAAAAGCGACCCGACTCCAACACCGCCATGCTGCTGGGGCACTGGTATGGCACCGCCCACGGCGAATTACTGAACCGGCTGGCCGGCCAGGAGCGGCTTATTCCCACTGAGGGGATCGAGCAACAGTTCGTGGATACCATGACGGCCCTCTCGCACGAGCCTCACAAGGCTAAATTGCATGCTCAGGTCGACAAACTGAAAACCAGCAACTACGCTGAAATCAGCGATCTGGAGAAGCAACATCTCAGGGAGATGCTGCAGCAGAAGCGACTGCTGGATGCCGAACGCAACAAACGGAAAGACTGATCCGGGCTAGCTCCCGGACGAGTCGGTGGCAGGCCACTCTCCTGCTTGTAACGGCGGAAAACGCCCCCATATAACGGCAAGTCGGTTTTATACGCCAAAATCGGCCTAATTCGGCCGAAAGTCGCTAATTTACTGGCCTCGATGTAGGTAAGTCGCGGATTTTCCGGTTATAATCGCCGGCTATTTTTTGTACCACTTTTCCCGAAGGTTCTTCTTAATGACCGACGCAGTAAAACAACAGTCCCGCCTCAAAGACCTGATTGCCAAGGGCAAGGAACAGGGCTACCTGACCTATGCCGAGGTCAACGACCACCTGCCGCAAGACATCTCCGACCCGGATCAGGTCGAAGACATCATCCAGATGATCAACGACATGGGCATCCAGGTATTTGAAGTTGCCCCGGACGCCGACGAATTGCTGATGGCCGAGGGAGATGCCTCTGCCGATGATATCGCCGCGGCTGAAGCTGCTGCCGCCCTGGCCGCTGTAGAAACCGAGGCCGGCCGCACCACCGATCCGGTGCGTATGTACATGCGCGAGATGGGTACCGTTGAGCTGCTCACCCGCGAGGGCGAAATTGTTATCGCCAAGCGCATCGAGGAAGGTATTCGTGAGCTGCTGGCAGCCCTTGCCCACTACCCTGGCGCCGTCAAAAATATCCTCGACGAGTACGACCTGGTCAGCAAGGAAGAGCGCCGCCTGACCGATATCATGGTGGGCTACCTCGACCCCGCAGAAGACGTACCCTCCGCCGCCGAGATGGCTGAGCGTGCAGCGGCTGCGGCACCGGCTGCCACCACCGACAGCGACGAGGAAGTTGATACCGGCCCGGATCCGGTGGAAGCCAAGAAGCGCTTCACCGCGCTGAAGCGCCAGTACAACAAGACCGAAAAGGTTATTGCGGCCAAGGGTCGCGGAACCAAAGAAGCGCAGAAAGAGATGGAAAAGCTGGGCGAATTGTTCAAGTTTTTCAAGTTCACCCCGCGCGTATTCGACCCCATTAACGAAGAAGCCCGCGCCGTGTTGTCTGCTGTGCGTTCCCAGGAACGTGAATTCATGCGTATCGCCGTGCGCCGCTGTGGCATGCCACGCAAGGAATTCATCACCTCGTTTCAAGGGTCAGAATCTGACCTGAAGTGGCTGTCGCGACACGCCCGCAAGAAAGAGTACGGCCCCAAGCTGTCGGCAGAAAAAGAAACCCTGCAGAGGTTACAGCGCCGCATCCTGCAGGTGGAACAAGCCTGCGGCCTCAGTGTTGCCGAGATCAAGGAAATCAACCGCCGGATGAGCATGGGCGAAGCCCGCGCACGTCGCGCCAAAAAAGAAATGGTAGAGGCTAACCTGCGTCTGGTGATCTCCATCGCCAAGAAGTACACCAACCGTGGCCTGCAGTTCCTCGACCTGATTCAGGAGGGCAACATCGGCCTGATGAAGGCCGTCGACAAGTTCGAATACCGCCGCGGCTACAAGTTCTCCACCTACGCTACCTGGTGGATTCGACAGGCGATCACGCGCTCCATCGCCGACCAGGCGCGCACTATCCGTATTCCGGTGCACATGATCGAGACGATCAACAAACTCAACCGTATCTCCCGCCAGATGCTGCAGGAGATGGGCCGGGAGCCCACGCCCGAGGAATTGGGCGAGCGCATGGAAATGCCGGACGACAAGGTACGCAAGGTGCTGAAGATCGCCAAAGAGCCCATCTCCATGGAAACGCCGATTGGCGATGATGAAGATTCGCATCTGGGTGATTTCATCGAAGACCATACCATCCACTCACCCGTGGATGCGGCTACTGGCCAGGGCCTGCAGGAAGCCACCAAGGA
>CALJFL010000105.1 GCA_938074135.1 uncultured Halieaceae bacterium
CTCCACTCATCGGTCCTGCGACCGGTGGGAACGTCCCAACCACCTTTTTCCCCGCCTGTTGTCTCTACCACTGCTACGATCCTGCTCTTTGTCCGGATTCTGTGAGTATACGCCACTACCCACCAGCCGGATCAATAAAGATCAAAGCTGATCCGTTGCAAGGCCTGCGGCGTAATTTGGACATATACTCGACAGAACACCGCCAGCCGTCGTTCGCCATTGGAGACACAGCAAGTGAAAATAGCCGTTATTGGTTCAGGCATCTCAGGGTTAGCGTGCGCTCACTACCTAAGTCCTGCGCACACCGTCAGTGTATTTGAGGCGGGGTCGAAGATTGGAGGGCATACAGCCACTGTCGACGTCAAACTGGGCACCCGGCGCTATGCCATAGACACCGGCTTCATCGTTTTCAACGACTGGACCTATCCCAACTTCATTGAGTTGATGACCGAGCTTGGCGTATCCAGCAAACCGACCGCCATGGGTTTTAGTGTCCACGACCAGGACACAGGACTGGAATATTCCGGTACCAACCTCAATACCCTTTTCGCCCAGCGCGGAAATTTGCTGTCACCAAGATTCCTGTCAATGGTGCGGGGAATCTTGCGCTTCAACAAGGAAGCAGTGGCAGACCTGGAATCAGGCAACCTGACAGCCGATGAAACACTGGGCAGCTACCTGGACCGCAATCGATACAGCGAAAGCTTCAAGCGCGATTACCTGATCGCTATGGGCAGCGCCATCTGGTCGGCAGATTGCCAGACCATGATGGATTTCCCGGCCAGCTTTTTCCTGCGCTTTTTCAAAAATCACGGCCTGCTATCAGTAAAAAACCGACCCCAGTGGCGAGTCATCGAGGGGGGCTCACGGGAGTACCTCAGGCCCCTGATCCAACGCTTCGAAGACAGAATACATACCAACGCCGCTGTAACCGCTATCACCCGCCATGCCGGGGGTGGGGTCACGCTGTCATTAGCTGATGGTCGCAGCTTTGACTTCGATCAGGTGGTGATTGCCGCCCACTCTGACCAGGCCCTTGCCATGCTGGCAGACCCCTCTGACGGCGAGCGCGATATTCTCGGCGCACTACCCTACCAGTCGAACGAGGTGGTGCTGCACACCGATCAAAGAATGCTACCTGCCAACCGCAAAACCTGGTCCAGCTGGAACTATCGGCTGGGCCGCGGTGAAGATCGGGCCGTTGTGACCTACAATATGAACATTCTGCAAGGTATTGAGGCTCCGGAGACTTTTTGTGTGACCCTGAATGATACGAGTTCGATTAACCCCAACAAGATCCTTGGCAAGTTCAACTATGACCACCCGGTATTTTCACTGGCTGGCATCGCCGCCCAGGAGCGTTGGCAGGACATCAATGGGGTGCGTGATACCTGGTACTGCGGAGCCTACTGGCACAATGGCTTTCACGAAGATGGCGTGGTGAGTGCGCTGCGCGTAGCCAAAGGCATCAACCAATCTGGCGGAGCCAACAAGGCCGCCGCATGAAATCGAGAATCTACTCCGGTTTGTTGCGGCACCGCCGCCATTTACCGCGATCACACAGCTTTGGCTATCGGGTATTTATGCCCTTTATCTGCCTGGATGAACTCCCGGATTTGTTTACCAGCAACTGGCTGTGGTCGGCAACAAGCCCGGCTCTGGCCCGCTTCAAGCGCAGTGACTTCCTCGGCGACCCGGAACAACCGCTGGCGGATGAGGTGCGGCGACGCATCCGTGAGGAAACCGGCGCCGAACACACGGGGCCCATCTACCTGCTGGCAAATATGCGCTATTTCGGCTTCCAGATTAATCCTATCGCCTGCTATTACTGCTACAACGAGGATGAAAGTGCGCTGGAGTTTCTGGTTGCAGAGGTCACCAACACACCGTGGAATGAACGCCACAGCTATGTGCTGCGCGGACCCGAAAGTGGCCGCTGGCTGCGCACCGAGTTCGCCAAGCAGTTTCATGTATCGCCGTTCAACCCCATGGCCATGCGTTACCACTGGCGCAGCAGCACGCCCGACGCGCGCCTGATTTTGCACATGGATACCACCACCACCGAAGGCAAGGTTTTCGACGCCAGTCTGTCGCTGTCGGCGGAGCCGATGACTCGCCAGGCTCTAAATCGAATTCTACTGCGCTACCCCCTCATGACCGCCAAGGTAGCTCTGGCAATCTACTGGCAGGCGCTGCGCCTATTTATCAAACGTATACCGTTCTACCCCCACCCGGGAACAAGACCAACTGGAGCATGAAATGAGCAATATGAGTGTCAATCGGATCCGGATACTGCCGCAGGCCCCTCGCCTTTGGTCCAGCGAGAATCTGTCGCGCCGGCTCCTGTTGAAAGTGCTGGACAACATCGCCGTTGGCAGCCTGACAATCCACGACGGCAATGACGTCCACCACTTTGGCACTGCCGGGCAGCCGGGTGAGCCGCAAGCACAGGTGCATGTGCACGACCAAAGAGTCTATGGCAAGGTCCTGACCGGCGGCACCATCGCCTCTGGTGAAGCCTATATCGATGGTGACTGGTCCTCGCCGGACTTGACCGAGGTCACCCGGCTATTCAGCGCCAACCTGAGCACCATGGAGACCATGGAAAGCCGGCAAAACTGGTATGTAAAGCTGGGGCTGAAGCTGGCTCACGGCATGAACAAGAATACCCGGGAAGGCTCGCGCAAAAACATTTCGGCCCACTACGACCTCGGCAATGATTTCTTTCGCTTGTTCCTCGATGAGACGATGATGTACTCATCGGCGATCTATACCCCGCAGGCCACCCAACTGGAACAGGCCGCGGTGGAGAAACTGGACGAAATCTGTCGGCAGCTAGAGTTATCAGCCGACGACCATCTGCTGGAAATCGGGACCGGCTGGGGTGGCATGGCCATCCATGCGGCCAGTCACTATGGCTGTCGCGTGACGACAACGACCATTTCCCGAGAACAGTTCGAGTTCGCCTCCGCACGCGTCAAATCCATGGGCCTCGAGGACCAGATCACTGTGCTTTGCGAGGACTATCGCAACCTGACTGGCACCTTCGACAAGCTGGTTTCGATCGAAATGATAGAAGCGGTTGGTCACCACTTTTATGCCAACTACTTCCAATGCTGCAGTGCATTACTCAAGCCCAACGGCAAAATGGTGATTCAGGCAATCACCATGACCGATCAGCGTTACGACCGGGCAAAAGATACCGTCGACTACATCAAGCGCTACATTTTCCCGGGCGGTTGTCTGCCCTCGGTCAGCGTCATCGCCAATCACATCGCCGTGGATACAGATATGCAGATCGTCCACCTGCGCGATATCACCATGGACTATGCCCAAACCCTGGCTGACTGGCGCAACCGCTTCATGCAGCGTTTGGACGACGTGAGACAAATGGGCTTTGACGACCGCTTCATCCATATGTGGGAATTTTACCTGTGCTACTGCGAGGGCGGCTTCCGCGAGCGCATCATCGCCACCGCGCAGTTAACCTTCGCCAAGCCCGGTTACCGATTTGGCGAGACCTAGCATCGACCCCATGGCCGGTGCTACTCAACATAGTGCCACCATGGTGCCAGTAACTGACGGTATTCCCGCTGCGCATAGCGGCCATCGATCAGTAGCGCACAACCACGGTCATCGGCTCCACGGATTACCCTGCCCATCGCCTGGTTGACCTTTTGCAGCCCCGGATACAGATAGGCAAATTCAAACCCCCGGTGGTACGACTGCTGGAAATACTCTCGTAGCTGCTCACTCTGCCGATTCACCTGCGGCAGCCCTACACCCACGATGACTACCGACGACAGCGCCTCGCCGGGAAGATCTACGCCCTCCCCGAAAATGCCACCCAGAATACAGAACGCTGCGACATCACGCCGACTGAGCAACATCGGCAGCAGCGATTCCCGCTCAGCCGGATCAGAGCCAGCGCCTTGAATCCAGATGGTGCGGCCGGCGGCCTCCAGCTCTTCTGAACCCAGAAGAGCCAGGCAATCCTGCAGATAGCGGTAGGAGGGAAAGTACACGATGCAATTGCCGGGTTGGTCTTTCAGCCATCGGCTGATACGAGCTGCCAGCGGCGGCAGCGTCGCTGTGCGCTGGCGATAGCGGGTATCAATGGAACACTCCAGTTTCACGGCTAGCTGCTCGGGAGCGAAGGGGGAATCGAGCTGACGACATACTGCCGATTCGGTATAACCCAGACCGGGGCGCAGCCAGTGCGTGGGTGACAGCGTTGCCGAAAAAGCAACACTGGCGTGCAGTTGCTCTTGTCGCCGGGCCAACAGCCTCGCTGGATCCAGGCAGTTCAGCGTCAGCCGCAAACTTTGTTTGCCCTTTCCGCGGGTTTTCTCAAAACGGAATTCTTCACCCCACTGGTCCAACACGCGCAGGAACTGCAGCACCGAGAAATAAAAATCGAGCACCTCGGGGTTACGCTGCAATAACAGCGGATCAGCAGCCAAGGCCTCCCCGGCAGCGGAAACGAAGTCCTGCAGGGCTGCCTGCAAGCGTTCGGGAACCGTGTCCACGCAATCGTAATCTTGGTCAGCCCATTGCTCCTTCTGCAAACCCAGCAACAGGCGATTGATCCGGTCCAGCGATGACTTTACCGACGGCGCTGCGGTAGCTCTGGCAAGCATCAGGTCTGACTTGGTAATGCTTGCCCGATACATGTCACGGGCCCTGCCTGGCAGGTTGTGCGCTTCGTCAACCAGCACGGTCCAGCGCTGAGCGTCGCTGGCGACCCGCTCTCCAAGGGCGGCGGTCAAACTGTATAGGTAGTGCAGGTCGGCTATGACCACATCCACCCAGTCCACCATATCCAGAGCAAGTTGGTAGGGACACACCTCGTGATCCCGGGCCAGTGATTCGATCACGCCCCTGGTCAATTGGCCCGCTGCCACTGCGGCTTCTCGGGCCGCCGGCAGCTTGTCATAGTAACCGCGAGCGAAAGGACAATCCTCGCCATGGCAGGCTTTGCCTGGCGACAAGCACACCTTGTCCCGCGCAGTCAGGCTCAGGCTGCTACCACGCCAGCCGCTGTCCCTGAAATGCTGCAGGGTATCCTCGGCGGTACGCCGGCCGACCTCCCTGGCTGTGGTGAAAATAATGCGATCGTGTTTTCCGGTAGCCAGCCCCTTAAGCGCCGGAAACAGCACCGCCGCCGTTTTACCAATACCGGTTGGCGCCTCCAGTAATAACTGCCCCGACTGATCAATGCACTTGTAAACCAGCTCGGCAATTTCCCGCTGGCCAGCCCGAAAATCGGCAAAGGGAAATACCATCTTAGACAGGCTAAGGTCTCTGGCGCGCAGGCCCTCTGCGATCAAGGCCAGCCACGCGCTGTAGGTAGCCAGACTCTGTTCAAGAAACCGGTCAAGCTCCGCCCGGCTGTAGCGCTGCTCCAGGGGATACTCGCAATCTTCGTCCAGCTGCAGCCAGGTCAGTTGCACAGTGACCTCGGCAAGATTTTCCTGGCGCGCGATCAAGGCAGCGTAAAGCCTGCCTTGCGCAAGATGCAATCGAGTCACGCTGTCGGGGATGCGGGCGGGATCAACGCGGCAGGTCTTGATTTCTTCCACCAGGCAGCGCTGCGGGTCGTAGCCATCGGCCCGGCCGCGCAATTTCAGGCTGCCAGTCTCCAGCTCTACATCAAGAGCAACCGGATACTCCGGTTGATAGGACGGCGGACGGCGACGGTAGCTGCGTTGGTGTCCCTCGGTGCCCTGTGCACCCGTGGGTGAAGGTGTAAACCGGTGGTCGATGTCACCGCTACGGTGACAAAACTCCGCCAGCGCTTTGACCGCCACTGTGTACTCAGTCATCGGACCAGCTCACCTGGGCGACACAGGCGGGTATGTCATTGGCAGCGAAAAACCGTAACCAGCGTTTCTGGCTTTGCTGCAAGGCATCGCCCGGACCCTTGACCTCAATCATCTGATAATCGCCCGGTTGTTCACCAAAGGCTATCAGGTCGGGGAAACCCCGGCGGTTTTCCCCCGGGTCAAACAGGATTCGCTGCCATATCTGCAGCAGGTGCTCGGCAGGAATAATACGTCCGGCAGCCCGCACCAGGTCTTCATCAACTGCTCGCCAGTGCAACCAGCGACACTGGTAGCCCCGATAGCGATGGTAAGCAGCGACCAGCTCCGCCGCCAGATCTAACTCAGCCAATTGCTGCAGCCGAAGAGCAATACTGTTCTGTCGCCTCTGGCTGAAACCTTGCTCATACATATCCATCGGCACACTCTGGTAGGGATTATGAAAGGCGCCTGGAACGGCGGCGAAGATCTCCTCCCAGAAAGCGAGGCCAAACAAACTACACATCAGTTTGTTTTCCGCATAGTGAACCTGATGCCAATCCCTGGCCAGCGCTGCCGCAGTGTCTCGTTCTACGGAGCCGGTGACGGGGCTTATGATCAGCTGCTGTTGCCGGAACTCGTCGCGACACCGTCGGCTCGCTGCCAGGCCTGCTTTCCTGTGCAGGCGCGGTAGCATGCGCGCCGCTGCCTCTTGTTCATCCTCACACCAGGCATCTTTTTTAATGTGCTCACACAGTGCAATCGCCGCAGGCCAATCTTCCAGGGCCTCCAGCACCCGGGCGCTGCGCTCGCGCGCGGGATGCAGCTCGCTGCGACGGTAGAGCGCCAGCGCCAACTCCAACGCCCCCGCTCGCTCCAGATCCCGACCGATCCGGTTGCAAAGCCGCTGCCAGCGCCTCGCGCTGGACGGGTGTTGGAATGGCACCGACAGGAGCTCCTCAGCAAGCAACTGCAGCGACTCGAGATCGCGGCTCTCCTGCCACTGGTAGTGCGCATCCGCCAGCTCGCCGCAGGCAAGGTATTCCTCCACCGCCGCGCGACTGGCGAAAAAACGCTGCTCGCTATCTATCCGGTAGGGATAATGGTTGGCCACCCCGAGGTCGCTGAGGAGAAAATCGGTCAGTCCCTGGCGGCGGTTGCCAAAAAACAGCAACTCCAGCAGCGCCAGCATCTCACCGCCCAGGGGAGCGAGAAACTCCTCCTGCATTGCCTCACGGGTCAGCTGCCAGAGCTCAGCGGGCAGCAGTTCCAGGGCCGCGATCTGCTCTACCAGCTCGGTTTTGCGACTGTTCCGCACATTGCCCGCCAGTCGCGCTGCAAAAAGACCGGCAAGCTCCTGGCGAGTGAATAACTGCTGCAGGTCTTCTACCGTTAATTCATTGGCCCAACAGGCAAAGCCGGCGGCGACCAGCCCCCGCGCTACCGGTTCAATCGCCCCGATCTCTTCATAGGACAGTGCTGATAATCGAAACCAGGGGCCGACCCTGGATACCAGACGCAGGTAGAGGCACTGCTGGGCACGGTCCAGTGTGGCGAAACGCTCCAGAAAATCGAGCTCGGTAGCCAGCAGCACATCGCGATACTGCGACAGCACCACGGCACAGAGCCGCTCGAAATTGTGCAGATAGTAGCGCGGCTCCAGCTGAACCGGTGCTTGCTGCGACAATGGCTGAGCCACCCGGAATTACACCTTCGCTGGCTGCGCTTGTTGCAGCAGCACTGCCGGGAGAATCAGTGCCAGGCCAACAAGTGTCGCCGGGTGAATGACTTCACCGAGCACCGAGGCGATCAGCACCAGCGAAATCAGCGGGGATAAAAATATCAGGTTGCCTATGCGCGCCACACCGCTGGCCAGGCGCAGGGCGGTGGACCACAGTGCGAACGTCACCCCCATTTCAAACAAGCCTATCCACGCTGCCGCCATCGCTCCGCGCAGTGAAGGTAGAACGAGTGTTGAAAAGGTCGCGCAGATAATCAGCGCACAGGGCGCCGCCAGTAAAAAGTTGAGACAGAGACTGGCCACCGGGTCGCGAGGGTTGCGTGTACTGAGCAGCCAGTAAAGCGCCCAAAGTACGGTACTGGCCAGGGCCAGGATAACCCCTTCCAGGCTGTCAAACTGCATGTCGAGCAGATTACCCCGGGTGGCGATAATCACGACACCGCCATAGCCCATGACTATGGCCAGCACATCCCGGCCACTGAGCTTCTGGCCCAGCAGGGGCACGGCCAGTAAGGCGAGAGTGATCGCCCAGGTGTAGTTAATAGGTTGCGCCTGCTGCGCCGGCAACAGGTCGTAGGCGCGCAAGAGAACCAGGTAATACAGCAGCGGATTTAACAGCGCCAGCACCAGATAAAAGGATAAATGGTCACGCGCATATTCCTTTAGCAGGGCCAGCTTACCCTGTTTGACGACCAGCAGAAGCAGGGCCAGTGCAGATACCAGCACCGCATAGGCAACCAGCTGGAATACGTCGAACTCACGCAAGGCAAGCTTGAAAGCCGTCGCCACGGTAGACCAGAGCAGGACCGCAGTCAGCCCCAGTAGCAGTGCCTTGCGGTCGCGGGTCACTGCAACCTGATCAGTCTGGAGCCACCCGCCAGCGCGTATACCAGGCCGTCAGGTCCGACCTGAACATCGCGTATGCGCAGCTTCAGATCAGCGAGCAGGCGGGTTTCGCGCCCGAGACCCTCACCATCGAGCTCCAGCCGGCTGATGCGGGTCAGCCTGAGTCCGGCAACCAGCAGCGAATCCTGCCAATCGGTGTAGTGGTCGCCAGTGTAGAACGCGATGTTGCCGGCCCCTATTGAGGGTTGCCAGTACACCAGTGGCTGTTGCAGGCCTGAACCGTGGGTACCCTGCCCAATTTTCCCGCCGCCGTATTCCTCCCCATAGGTAATCAGGGGCCAACCATAATTGTTACCGGCGCTCAGCACGTTCACCTCGTCGCCGCCCTGGGGACCGTGCTCAGCTATCCAAATAGCACCATTGTGCGGATGCCGGGCGATACCTTGTGGATTGCGATGACCGTAGGTCCAGATTTCCGGCCGGGCACCTGGCTTGTCGACAAATGGATTGTCGGCTGGCGTAGTACCGTCCTCGTGCAGGCGGATAACTTTGCCATTGTGAGTTTCAAGGCTCTGCGCGAGGTCGCGATTGCCGCGATCACCAACGGTGATGTAGAGGTAACCGTCGGTGAGCAACAAGCGCGAACCGAAGTGACGGCGCTGCTCAAAATAAGGCCGTGCTGTAAACAGGTCGACCTGGTCAACCAGCTCATATCCAGCCAAACGCAGGCGACTGACGCGGGTGGTGTAAAGTCCATCGAGCTCGATCGCGTAGCTCAAATACAGCCAGCCATTGTCCGCGAAATCCGGATGCACCAGCACATCCATCAAACCACCCTGCCCGGCCTCTGCCGACACAGGCACATTTGTTATTTGTTGGCGCCGCCAGTCTTGCGGGCTGAAGATGCTAAGGGTGCCGGCCTTTTCGGTGAGCAGCAGGCGCCCGTCTGGCAGAAAATCCATACCCCATGGCTCGCGTAGATCGCTGACCAGGGTTTTGACTATTACGGGCGTAGCCTGGCCTGGCGCTGTGCTGTGGGCATCTGCCTCTTTAAGAGCAACGGCGCTTGTCGGACCTGTATCACCATTGCCCGCACAGGCGACCAGCGCCGCCAGACACAGCGAGACGCAAAGGCCGATAAGTCGGACAAGTAACCGTGTTGGATTACGCAAGACAATAGCTCATTTTTCCGGGGCGTTGTTATCTTACGTGAACACCCGAAAACTGCCATAGTCGGGTACCTGACTTGTGCCGCCGGTCTGTTTTAAGGCATTCTGCCAGCACTGATCTTCGGGGCCCGCCGACCATTGGATAACAAACGACACGAAAATTCCCGGCTCACCCCGGCTCTTGCCCTGACACCGATTCTATTCCTGATAGGCCTGCTGGCCTGTTCTGTCTACCTCTTTGGCGCCGACTCATCCTACGGTGCCAACCAGATCGCCCTGGTGATGGCAACCTGCGTTGCGGCGCTGGTTGGCCAGCGGACCGGTCTGAGCTGGAAGATAGCCCAGGAGGGTATCATCACCGGTATTAGTGTCGGCCTGGGGCCCAGCCTGATCCTGCTGTCGGTGGGCATGCTAATTGGCACCTGGATTCTTAGCGGCACCGTGCCAGCGATGATTTACTTTGGTGTGGAGGTGCTAAACCCCGGCATTTTCTATGCCGCCAGTGCCCTGATCTGCGCCATTGTAGCGATCAGCATCGGCAGCTCCTGGACGGTCGCCGGCACCCTCGGGATTGGGTTGATGGGTATTGCTGGCAGTTTCGAATTGTCTCCCGCCATAACTGCTGGCGCTATCATCTCGGGTGCCTACTTCGGCGACAAACTATCGCCCATGTCAGACACCACCAACCTGGCCTCCGCCGCTGCCGGTGTCGACCTGTTTGATCACATCAGGCATATGCTCTGGACCACTTTACCGAGCTTTATTATCGCCCTCATCATCTTCTCGTTGCTGGGTAGCGGCGAAGGCGCCACGCCGGAAGAAATCAAGACCCTGCAAGCCAGCCTGCAACAGGAATTTGCCATAGGCGCTCACCTGCTGCTGCCGTTGCTGTTGATGCTGGTACTCGTCTACAAGCGTTTCCCAGCCTATCCAGCGATCGTGGTCAGCGCACTCACCGGTGCCCTGTTCGCCTTGATATTCCAACCTGACGTGGTCGCTGCATTAGCTGGGGACGATTCCGGGCTGCCCAGATCCCTGCTGCTATTCAAGGGGGTCTGGATCGCCCTGTTTGACGGCTATGTGTCAAATAGCGGTAACGCATTTCTCGATGCACTGCTCAGCAAGGGAGGGATGAGCAGCATGTTGAATACTGTGTGGCTGATTATTTGCGCGCTGGGCTTTGGCGGCGTACTGGAGCGCACCGGTATCCTCAATTATTTGCTGACCCAGGCCATGCGCGGCGTCAAAAGCACCGGCTCGTTAATTACGACAACAGTGCTAACCTGCATCAGCACCAATATCCTGGCCGCCGACCAGTTTATCTCAGTAGCGCTGCCCGGCCGGATGTTCAAGGACGAATACCAGCGCCGCGGGCTGTCGCCGTTGAACCTGTCGCGTACACTGGAGGATTCAGCCACCCTGACCTCTGCGCTCATACCCTGGAATACCTGCGGTGCCTACATGTCAGCCACCCTGGGCGTGGCCACCTTCAGCTACGCGCCCTATGCATTTTTTAACCTCCTGTGCCCACTTATCGCCATCGCGTACGGCTTCCTCAGCATCGCAATCAAACCCGCCGAGCCAGTGGAGCCGCTGCCGGCAGGTAGCAACTAAACCCTGACTATGGACGCTGAACCTGTCTGGGATCACCCCCACCCGTTTACGCTAACTACACGGGTCACCGCTGCTGATATCGATGGCCTGCAGCACACCAACAACACGGTTTACGTAAAGTGGTGTGAGCGTGTGGCCTGGCAGCACTCCGAATCCCTCGGGCTGGACATCGCCAGCTACCAGCGGCTGGACCGCGCCATGGCAATCACCCGCAGCGAATACGACTACCTGGCAGCCTCACGAGAGGGCGACCAAGTGCTGGTCGCCACCTGGATCGTCAATTGGGACCGCAAGTTGACGATGGAGCGACGCTTCCAGGTTGTCCGTCCGGCGGACGCGACGACCCTGTTGCGCGCAGTGATGCGGTTTGTCTGTATCGAACTCAGTTCCGGTAAACCGCGGCGGATGCCACAGGAATTTATCGAGGGTTACGGTCCGGCCATCCTCAGCTCCGGTCCCAGCTAAACGCCTGTACCCGGCGAATGTCGTCACAGCCCGTTGCCAACATCAGCAGTCGGTCAATACCCAGCGCTACACCACTGCAGTCAGGCAGACCCGAGGCCAGCGCCGCCAGCAGGTTTTCGTCCAATGGCCGCTCGGGGCGACCGGTTTCCCGACGCAGCCGATTATCCCGCTCAAAGCGCTGGCGCTGCTCGCGCGCGTCAGTGAGCTCGCAATAGCCGTTGGCCAGCTCGATACCATCGACATACAGTTCAAAACGCTGGCCAACGGCAACTCCATCGACCTCCACGATACGGGCAAGCGCGGCCTGCGCGGCCGGATAGTCATAGACGAATACCAAACCCAGGCCGGCCAGAGCAGGCTCTATAACGTGGGTCAGCAACAGGTCGAGCCAGAACTCGCGCGGCCCATGCAGGCTACCGGGATCAGTTGCCTGCCGCGCCGCCGCCTCCAGCTGCGCAGCCGTGGCCAGAAAAGGGTCTAGGCCCACAAACTTCGTGAACACTTCGCGATAGCTGTATTTTTTGCTGTCTTGCCGATCCAGCAGGCCCTCAACCAGCTGCCCCACCTCGTCCATCAGGGCGTGATGATCCAGCCCGGGGCGATACCATTCCAGTAGTGTGAATTCCGGATTGTGCCGACGCCCGGATTCGTCATCCCTGAAGGCGCGGGCAATCTGGAAGATCGGGCCACTGCCTGCGGCCAGTAGCCGCTTCATGGCATATTCGGGTGAGGTTTGCAGGTACCGTGGCGCCGCCAGTGAATTACCGCGTTCCACCACTAATGGTTCGATTGAAGGGTCAGTAATGCCGGTGGTGCACAGCAGTGGAGTTTCCACTTCCAGCACACCCCTGGCTTCAAAAAACGCTCTTATGCTGGCAAGTACCGCCGCGCGCTGGCGCAGCGCATCAAGATCGGCACCCGGCTGCCAGCGGTCCACTGAGCCTCAGGACTTGCCGGCGCGGCCGACATACTCCCCACTGCGGGTATCGACACGAATGATCTCGCCTTGGCTGAGAAATAGCGGGACCTTGACCACAGCGCCAGTACTGAGAGTGGCCGGCTTGCTGCCACCCTGGGCAGTATCACCCTTCAGTCCGGGATCGGTTTCGGTAATTTCGAGTTCGACAAAATTAGCCGCTTCGACCGACAGCGGCGAGCCGTTATACAGTGTGACTTCGCAGCGATCCTGCTCTTTCAGCCAGAGGTGAGTATCCCCCACTGCCTTGGCATC
>CALJFL010000106.1 GCA_938074135.1 uncultured Halieaceae bacterium
CGCGGCTTGTCACCGTCCAGCACCGAAACACACGAGTTGGTCGTGCCCAGGTCAATACCGATTATCTTTCCCATTTTTCTGCTCCTCATGCCAGCCTGTTGTGGCCAGCCAAATTCATTGCGTTGTTGTCTATATTGGCCCGTTTAGACCGATTTCAAGGGTTCGAGAGAACCAAAATTCCTACTGTGCAGCCTTGCTGACCATGACCATGGCGGGTCGCATCAGGCGGCCGTTCAGGGTGTAACCTTTCTGCATCACTTCAAGCACGGTATTGGGCTCCACGTCGGCGTTGGGCTGCATACCAATGGCCTGGTGCAAGTCGTGATCAAAGGGCTCGCCGGCGGGGTCTACCGCCTCGATGTGGAACTTCTTCATCACGTCCAGGAAACTCTTCAGGGTCAGCTCGACGCCGTCGGCGATGGGCTTGATGGCCTCATCTTCGCCGGCCGCCGCGGCCAGTGCCCGCTCCAGGTTATCCACCACCGGCAGCAAATCCTTGCAGAACTGTTCCAGGGCAAACTTGCGGGCTTTTTCCATGTCCTGTTCGGCGCGGCGCTTCACGTTCTGGGCATCGGCCATCGCCCGCAGCGAGGCATCTTCGGCCTGGATCAGGTCGGCCTGCAGCTTCTCTATTACCTCTTCGAGGGAGGGCTCGGTTACCTCTTCCGCCGCCTCGGGCGAATCTGCATCGATATCCTGGGAGGATTCAGCCGCGGCCTGTTCCTCGGCAGCCACCGACTCCAATTCCTCGTTTTCCGACTGTTTTTGCTCTTGATCGGCCACGTAACCACTCCAAAGTAAGGCTTTATTGGATAAAAAACGTACAGCTCGGCTCATACCGGGCCATAGCAGCGTCATTGAGGGAGCAAATATGGGGGTTTGCCGGCGCTTTTCAAGCCCGAAAAAGGCATTTTTTTGTCGCCCAGGGGGTCGTCGGGGGGCTTATTTGGCCAGTGCGGAACTGAGCATGCGGGCGGTAACGTCAACAATGGGTATCACGCGCTCATAGGCCATGCGGGTAGGCCCGATAACACCGAGCACACCCAGTGTTCTCATGCCGTCGCTGTAGGGTGCGGTTACCACGCTGTAGTCGCCGAAGACCTCGTAGCCGGCCTCCTCACCGATGTAAATCTGGATCCCTTCGGCCCGGGAGCACCGCTCCAGCAGGTGCAACAGATCCTGCTTGCGTTCAAACGCATCAAACAGCTCTCGCAGTTTGCTCATCTCATCGGGACTGGCACCACCGAGCAGCCGCGATTCGCCGGCCATGACATATTCGTCTTCGTCGCCCTCCTGCTGCAGGGCCTTGTTGGCCAGGTCCAGGGAAGCCTGCAGATAGGTATCTATCTGGCTGCGGGCGTCCTGCATCTCCTGGAGGATCTGCTGCTGCACCTCGTTGAGGGGTCTACCGGCGAAGCGCTGATTGACCAGTGCAGCGGCGTCGCGCAGCTCACTTTCGGAAAATACCCGCTTGGTGTGGATGATCCGGTTCTGCACCTCGCGCTCGTTGATCACCAGAATCACCAGCACCCGGTCGCCAGACAGGGGCAGGAACTCGACCTGGCGCAATTGATTGGCCTCATTACGGGGCACGGTGACCAGGCCAGCCTGGGCGGTAATTGACGACAGTATCGATGATGCTGACTGCACCAGCTCGGTGGCAGATTTATCCGGGTTGAGTTCGTGGCGCAGGGCACTGACGGCATCTCGTTCCAGGGGCTGCACCTGCAGCAGGGTGTCGACAAACAAGCGATAGCCCGCTGCCGTTGGAACCCGGCCGGCCGAGGTGTGGGGAGAATGCAGGTAACCCAGTTCTTCCAGGTCGGACATCACATTGCGGATGGTGGCGGCACTGACAGGTAACCCGGCCTCTTCCCTGAGGGTTCTGGAACCCACGGGTTGCCCGTCTCGTATATGGCGCTCGACCAGCGCCTTCAACAGGATCTGGGCACGCTCGGATATCTTGTCGTTACTCATGTACTACCTTGCGACTACCTCACTCGTTTTTAACACAGTGCCGGAGTTAAAAAAAGTAAACCGTAATAAGAACTGGTCGGATGTTTATGCGACTATGCATCTGCGGTATAAATGGCGAAACAGCGCCCGGGGGCTGCCATGCTCAACCACATCAGTATCAGCAACTACACCATTGTCGATACGCTGGAAATGGAATTTGCCGGGGGTATGACCGTCATCACTGGTGAAACCGGTGCCGGCAAGTCCATCATGCTGGACGCCCTGGGGCTGTGCCTGGGCGATCGCGCCGACCCCAAGGCGGTGCGACCGGGCTGCGAGCGGGCCGATATAACCGCCTGCTTCGACATCAACGATATTCCCGCTGCCCGCGACTGGCTGGCCGGGCGCGATCTGCTTACCGGCGATGACTGCATCCTGCGCCGTATCATCACCACCGAGGGCCGCTCGCGGGCCTACATCAATGGCAGCACCTCCACCTTGCAAGATTGCAGTGAGCTGGGCGGGCTGCTGATTGACATACACAGCCAGCACGCCCATCAATCCCTACTGCGTAAAGCAGTGCAACGGGAACTGCTGGACGCCTTTGCCGGTCATCAGGCCCTGACCCGCACTCTGGAGCAGGTTGCCTCCGACTGGCTGCGTTGCCGGCGCGAACTGGATCTGTTGACCGGTGCCCAGGACGAGCAAACCGCGCGCTCGCAGCTGTTGAGCTACCAGGTATCAGAGCTGGACGAGCTGGCCCTGGCCGCGGATGAACTGCCGAAGCTGGAGCTGGAACAGAAACAATTGGCCAATGCCGAGCAAATTCTTGCGTCCGCCCACGAGGGGCTGGAGCTGTGCGAGGCCCAGGAGATCGGCACCCGCAGGGCCCTGCAATTACTGACCGAGGATACCCACGCCGGCTCGGCGACGGCCAATGCCCGCGAATTACTCGACTCGGCCGCAATTCAGCTCAGTGAGGCCCAGCTGGAAATCCAGGCCTATGTTGATGGCATCGAGATCAGCCCCGAAAGGCTCGCCGAGGTAGAGCGGCGTCTGGAAACCATTTATGACGTGGCGCGCAAACACCGGGTACTGCCCGAAGCGCTGACCGAGTTGCACAACACCCTGCAAGAAGAGTTGCAGGGGCTGGCCGATGGCGGTGAACGTATCGAGGAGCTGGGCCGCAACCTGGACGCCCTGGCGGCCGAGTACGCCAGGAGTGCCGACAAGCTGTCGAAACAGCGCAAAAAAGCCGCCACCAAGCTGGTCAAGCAGGCCTCTGCCATTCTGGAGACACTGGCCATGGCGCACTGCCGCTTCGAGGTTGCGCTGAGTACCAGGGAGTCTGACGCCCCCCACCCCCACGGCCAGGAAGATATCGATTTCCTGATCAGTACCAACCCGGGATCACCCCCGCAGCCGTTGGGCAAAATTGCCTCCGGCGGCGAACTGTCGCGTATCAGCCTGGCCATACAAGTGGTCACGGCGAGTGGCGGCACCCTGCCCAGTATGGTCTTTGACGAGGTCGATGTCGGTATTGGCGGTGCTGTGGCAGAGGTCGTGGGCAGACTACTGCGTGATCTGGCGGCCGAAGCGCAGGTGTTATGTGTGACGCACTTGCCGCAGGTCGCCGCCCAGGGCCACCAGCACCTGCAGGTCAGCAAGACCAGCAGTGCCGAATCGGCCAGTACTTCTATGGCGCAGCTGGACAGTAAAGAAAAAGTTCAGGAAATTGCCCGCATGCTGGGGGGCGTGAAGATTACCAAGCAATCCCTGGCTCACGCCCGGGAAATGCTGGCCAGCGCCAGCGCCTAGTTATCCTCGGTTTTGCGTACGTAGAGCACCAGGGAGTGATCGACCAGTTCATAACCGTGCTCTCGGGCAATCTCGTGCTGGCGCTGCTCAATTACCGAATCGGTGAACTCGATAACCTCGCCACTGCTGACACAGACCATGTGATCGTGGTGGTCACCCTTGGCCAGCTCAAACACTGAGTGTCCGGTTTCGAAGTTGTGCCGGGTTACCAGTCCCGCGGTTTCAAACTGGGTAAGTACCCGGTAAACCGTCGCCAGGCCAACATCCTCACCGGCATCCAGAAGCGCACGATAAAGATCCTCAGCACTCATGTGCTGGGGGCCTGCATCGGTGCTTTCGAGGATCTGGAGGATCTTCACGCGCGGCAAGGTCACTTTCAGACCTGCTTTGCGCAGCTCCTGATTTTCCACGGCCATGGTTCTGGGGGTTCTCTGCGAAGTTTAGTAGGAGTATGATGCCACCCCTATACTCGAAGTGGAAGTTTTACCCCGACATGCGCATCCTGCTTTTAGCGATTCTAGTGCTCACGCTCTCGGCCTGTGGTTTTGTCGGCTTTCCCGGCGTGTACAAAATTGATGTCGAGCAGGGCAATATTGTCACTGCCGAAATGGTCGACCAACTCAAGCCCGGCATGAGCAAACGGCAGGTCCGGTTCATCCTCGGCACCCCGCTGGTGGAGGATACCTTCAACCGGGATCGCTGGGATTACCCCTATCGCATGAGCAACGGCCAGGATGTGATGACCCAAGCCCAGTTTACCGTGCACTTCGACGGCGACAAACTGGACACCGTGACTGGCGACTACCTGCCAGAATGGGCCGACCAGTCAGCCGGTGATAGCGTTCCGGCCGCCGAAGCAGACACCAGCGAAAGCTAACGCTACCCCTCTTTGTCCTGCTGTTTGTCCTGCTCTTTGTCCTGCGCGCGGCGCTCTTTGGCCCTGGCGGCACGCGCCTTGCGCACTTCTTTGGGGTCGGCAATCAACGGACGATAAATCTCCACCCGGTCACCGGCCTGCAACACATGCTTCGCGGCAACCGCCTTACCGAATATACCCAGCTTGGCATCTTCGATAGACAGACCCTCGTACTGGTCACTGAGGCCAGACTGCTGCGCCGCTGCCAGGGCGGTAGTGCCCACGGGCACCGTCAGCGGCACAATGGACTGCCTGTCGGGCAAGGCGTAGGCCACCTCAACGCGGATTGATGTTTGCTCACTCATAGACTCATCCGTATAGCTCGGTCGCACGCTGGCCCACGGCATCCACCAGATTACTGGTCACCCGCTCAAACAACTTCGCGGCCGCGGCTCCGAGCAGGCCGTTGTTGACGGTAAATTCCAAGTTGAGGGACACCTTGCAGGCCTTGGCATCCAACGCCCGAAAATCCCAACGCCCGCCAAAATACTCGAACGGGCCTTCCAGTAACTCCAGCGTAATTTGCTCGCTGACCACTATGGTATTGCGGGTACAGAAACTCTGCCGAATGCCACCTCGGGCCAGGTCGAGGCGAGCCTCAATCACGTCAGCTTCACGGTGCAAGACCTCGGCCCCGACACAGCCGTCCATGTACTGCGGATAGGACTCGACATCGTTAACCAACTCAAACAGTTGCCCGGCGGCAAAGGGAAGTAAAGCGCTGCGATTGATTATGGTCATATCACGGGACAATCAGTGCTATTCACGTCAGGCGAAGGCCACTGACCAGACATACAACAGGACAATGGCAGGCGGCACAATATACCGTAAAAGGAAGTACCAGAGCGAGAAAAACACCCCCGACTCGCGGTCCAGCTGGAACCGCAACAACTCCGGCCGCATCCGCCAGCC
>CALJFL010000107.1 GCA_938074135.1 uncultured Halieaceae bacterium
GCGATCGTCATCACCTATGGCGATAGTCTGCAGTGTCCCGACGAGTTGCCATTGGTAACCCTGAAGCGTTTTCTCGATGAGCACACCGAGGGCGTACTTAGCGGCGTGCATATCCTGCCGTTCTATCCCTGGAGCTCCGACGATGGATTTTCGGTACTGGATTATTCCAGCGTCAACGAGAGCCTGGGTGGCTGGGATGAGATCAGCGCCATCGCCGGCAGCTACGACCTGATGGCCGACCTGGTCATTAATCACTGTTCCAGCCGCAGTCTCTGGTTTGCGAATTTTCTGAAAAACCAGGAACCGGGCAAAGACTACTTCTTTACCGCCAGCCCCGAGGACGATTTATCCGACGTCGTGCGTCCGCGCACTACGCCGTTGCTGCGGGCCGTCACCGCGGTGGATGGTGAGCGCCATGTCTGGTGCACCTTTAGTCCCGACCAGGTCGATCTCGACTTCCGTAATCCTGAGGTGCTCAAACAATTTGTCGCTATCATCAGGCAGTATCTGGATGCTGGCGTGCGAATCTTTCGTCTCGATGCGATTGCATTTTTGTGGAAGGTGCCTGGAACAAATTGCCTGAATCTCGAGGAGACCCACGAGGTGGTTCGCCTGCTGCGCACGCTGGTGGAATATGCGCGGTCCGATACCCTGTTGATCACTGAAACCAATATTCCCAACCGGGAGAACCTGTCGTACTTTGGCAATGCCAACGAGGCACACTGCGTCTACAATTTTTCCCTGCCGCCACTGTTGGTTAACACCCTGGTCACTGGCGACTGCGCCTATCTGAAACAGTGGATGATGAGCATGCCCCCTGCCCAGAGCGGCACCGCGTATTTCAACTTTATTGCATCTCACGATGGCATAGGCCTGCGCCCGGCTGAGGGATTACTATCGGACGACGAACTCGATGCCCTGATTGCCACCATGGAAGATTTCGGCGGGCATGTGTCCTATCGGGCCCTGGAAGACGGCCTGCAAAAGCCCTACGAAATCAACATCTCGCTGTTCGATGCCCTGCAGGGCACGGTGCGTGGCCCCGACGAACACGGCATTGATCGGTTTGTCTGTGCGCATGCCATCATGCTGGGACTGGAGGGCATTCCAGGTATCTATATTCACAGCCTGGTGGGAACCCGCAATGACTACCAGAGGATGGAAAATACCGGCCACTACCGCGCCCTAAACCGCCATCAGTGGGATTTCGATGCGCTGCAAGCAGCGCTGGCTGACGCGAGCTCTCACCATGCCCGGGTGTTCGGTCAAATCAAGGCGCTGTTGTCGATCCGCTCGCGACAGGCGGCCTTTCACCCCAATGCAACCCAGTTCACGCTGCACCTGGGGCCGGCGTTATTCGGGTTCTGGCGACAGAGCATGAACCGACGGCAGAGCATTTTCTGCATCAGCAATATCACCGACCAGCCGCAGGTCGCCACCCTGTCTGACATCAACCTCATAGAGACCGAGGATTGGCAGGACCTGATCGGCGGCGAGCAGTATTTATCACGTGACGGGTTGTTGCAGTTGGCGCCTTACCAGACGGTGTGGATCAGCAACGCCCCGGATCATCACTGAGCCATTGCCAGTGATCCAGAATTGCGGCCCTGCAGTCCAGCAGTTGATCAGGGCGAACCCGCCCGGGCCAGAAATCTTCATGCCTGGCCGCCAATGCCGCCGCGCTTAGGTCCGGCCATCCCGTATCGCGCAGGCCATGGATAAATTTCAACGTACGAAAGCCATCAAACCACTGGTGAAAGTGGCGAGTGTATGTTGCCAGGTCACCGGCCTGGCGGCGGCAATGTGCCAGTGCTGGCCCTATACCCATAGTCTCCAGCAGCGAGGCGCAGAGCTCTGCCTCATGTAAAGCCAGACCGTTGGCCAGTAGTTGCCGGGTCATTGCAACGTCGCCGTCATAGAGTGTATCGACGGCGAGCAACACCGCTCGCAAGCAGTCGAAACAGCGTGGATCATAGTACAGCTCGGCCTGTGCCATCTGGTTGGAACCGATCAGGCGTTGGATCGCGGGGCCTGTGCCAAAAGGTACCCGGTTTGATGGGCGACTCGACAGCTCGATGCACTGCCCCGGCCATTGCGTGATTGCCCCGGTCTTGGCCAGTTTGTTGAGCAGGTAAAAATCTTCCGCGGCCGATCGTGCCGGGAATCCGCGGACCCGGGCGTAGTTGGATGCCCGTACCGCTAGGCAGCTGCCCAGGGTGTGGAACGCATAGGGTGAGCCAGCGTACTGCAGACCCAGCACGTAGTGATGCAGTCGTAGCTCGTAGCGCAGGCAGGCCTCGTCGTTGATGGCGTCGCCCGAGAGCTTGTGGATAAAGGGGAAAAGGAGGGCAGCGCTGTCCTGTGTGTCATCGGCCAGTCGGGCGAAATAATCGGCAGGCAAGAGAGCGTCGGCATCGCTGCTGCATATCCACTGCGTATCGATGGCGCCACCGGCAATCCATTGCAGGGCGAGATCGCAGCCGGTCTTGCGAGCAAGTCCAACGCCTTTCTCAGCCGGCGTGACGCCAGTCGCTGTTTCCAGGTCGATCCAGGCGATGGTGATCTGCGGCGCGATTGTGGCCAGGTGGCAGCTACTGGCTAGCAGCTGGTGTTCAGGTAACCGCTGCAGCGCGTTGCGCAGAGGCGTGTTGGCGTCAGGGTTGGTGCAGGTTGACGGCCGGTTGAGCACCAGTACCACCAGGATACTGCCGGTATCGGCAGTGAGCCCCGCCAGTGTATCCAGCAAGGTAGCCGCTTCGTTAAAAACCGGGATGACCAATACCTGTTGCCATTGCCGGTCGGCCGGTGGTGATGGCGCGGTCTCTGCGTGCCGGGCCAGGTAGCGGGTGACGGCTTTGTCGGGTTTTGGGCTCAGTGCAGTGCCGCGCGGATGGGCAGATTGTCGACCAGTCCCGCTTCGATGTCGAGCAGTTCGTCCCAGCGCGCTTCGATATCGTGCTGCGGCAGGTATTTGCCGGCAAGGTCCAGGAAGAGTGTGTAGTGCCGCTCTTCGGAGCGGGCAATAGACTGGTAAAACTTTTTCAGCGCAGATTCATCGAGTGCCGCAGCTACCAGCGCGAACCGTTCCGCACCCCTGGCCTCGATAATGCTGGCGGTCAGCAGGCGATCCAGCAAATAGGTGTCTGCGCCCTGGCGTATGGAGTCTCTAAACCCGAGGACATAAGGATCCTTACGATCTGCAGCCGTCGGCAGGCCCCGTTTGTGCAGCCACTTCACCACTTCCCGGTAATGGGTGAGTTCTTCAATGGCCAGGTCAGCCATCGCCGTAACCAATTCAAAGCGATCGGGGTAGTGGGATACCATCGACATCGCCATGCCCGATGCTTTTTTTTCCGCCGCCGCATGGTCTTGCAAGAAACTGTCAAAGTCTGCGAGTACCGCGTCAGTCCAGTCCGCCGGGGTGGCAAAGCGCAGGGGTGATTGAGCCATCGATTGC
>CALJFL010000108.1 GCA_938074135.1 uncultured Halieaceae bacterium
CTTCCGGCTTGGCTGCCATTGCCGCCCCGGCAGCGGCGGCCGGTGCCGTGTCTTCCTGGTGGTAGTCGTCCCAATTCAACATTGTTGTTATCCCCTGGCTAACGTTTCTGCTGTGTTGCGTATTGTGTCATCGGTGTTTGGCCCGCCTATTGGCAGGCTTCACAATCCGGATCATCCAGTGAGCAGGCCTGTGGTACTGGCGCTGGCTGGGCTTGTTCGTTGGATACGGCATTCAGCTTGCCGGTATCGATGGTGGATTTCTCGGTGCCGGTGGCGGCCAGAGAGCGCAGGTAGTAGGTGGTCTTGAGACCACTGAACCAGGCCATCCGATAGGTGATATCGAGTTTCGTGCCATTGGCATTGTTGATATACAGGTTCAACGACTGAGCCTGGTCTATCCACTTCTGCCGTCGGCTGGCAGATTCGACCAGCCAGCGCGGCTCCACCTCGAACGCTGTGGCATAAATCTCCTTCAGGTCATCGGGAATACGATCGACGGCCTGTACGCTGCCGTCGTAGTACTTCAGGTCGTTGACCATGACACCGTCCCACAGGCCGCGGGCCTTGAGGTCGTTGATCAGGTAGGGATTGACCACGGTGAATTCACCGGACAGATTCGATTTGACGTACAGGTTCTGGTAGGTCGGCTCGATAGACTGCGATACGCCGGTAATGTTGGCGATAGTCGCTGTGGGTGCGATCGCCATGACATTGGAGTTACGCATACCCTGTGCCTTGACGGTTGTGCGCAGGGCATCCCAGTCGAGGGTCTGTTCCTTGTTCACCTGAATGTAGTCGGCGCCGCGCTGTTCTTCGAGTATGGACAGGGAGTCGATCGGGAAAATGCCCTGGCTCCACAATGACCCTTCGTAACTGGTATAGCGTCCACGTTCCGCGGCCAGGGCGCTGGAAGCCTCAATGGCGTAATAGCTGATGGCCTCCATCGAGCGATCAGCGAACTCCACAGCCTGCTCTGATCCGTAAGCGGTATGCTTCTTGTACAGCGCGTCCTGGAAGCCCATCAGTCCCAGTCCTACCGGGCGATGCAGCATGTTCGAGTTTCTCGCCTGGTCAACCGAGTAGTAGTTGATGTCGATGACGTTATCGAGCATGCGCACCGCGGTAGTGACGGTCTTGCGCAGTTTTTCCAGGTTGAGACCATTTTCGTCGACATGCTGAGGCAGGTTAACTGAGCCCAGGTTGCAGACTGCGATCTCATCCTTGTTGGTGTTCAGGGTGATCTCGGTACACAGGTTGGAGGAGTGCACTACACCCACGTGCTGCTGCGGGGAGCGCAGGTTGCACGGATCCTTGAATGTCATCCACGGGTGGCCTGTTTCAAACAGCATGCCCAGCATCTTGCGCCACAGGTTCTGCGCTTTGACGGTTTTGAACAGTTTCATCTGACCGTTGCGGCACATTTCCTCATACTGCTGGTAGCGCTCCTCGAAAGCCTTGCCGTAGAGGTCGTGAAGATCCGGTGCATCATTGGGAGAGAACAGGGTCCAGTCGCCATCGTCGAATACGCGCTTCATGAACAGGTCGGGAATCCAGTTGGCGGTATTCATGTCGTGCGTGCGTCGCCGGTCATCACCGGTGTTCTTGCGCAGCTCGACAAACTCCTCGATATCCAGGTGCCAGGTTTCCAGGTAGGCACAGACAGCGCCCTTGCGCTTGCCGCCCTGGTTCACCGCCACAGCGGTGTCATTGACCACCTTCAGGAAGGGCACAACACCCTGCGACTTGCCATTGGTGCCTTTGATATAAGCACCGAGGGCGCGCACCGGCGTCCAGTCATTACCGAGGCCGCCAGCGAACTTTGACAGCATGGCATTGTCCTGGATAGCCCCGTAAATACCGTGCAGGTCATCTGGTACGGTGGTCAGGTAGCAAGATGACAGTTGCGGGCGAAGGGTGCCGGAATTGAACAGTGTGGGTGTCGAGCTCATGTAGTCAAAGGACGACAGCAGCTGATAAAACTCGATGGCACGGGCATTCTTGTCGTCTTCCTCGGTGGCCAGGCCCATCGCTACCCGCATGAAGAAGATCTGTGGCAGTTCGATGCGCACATCGTTGCTGTGGATAAAGTAGCGGTCATAGAGGGTTTGCAGGCCCAAATAGGTAAATTGCAGGTCGCGCTCCGGCAGCAGGGCCTGGCCCAACTGATCGAGGTCATAATCGGCGAGACCTGGTGCCAATAGCTCCAGTTCGATGCCCCGCTTGATATAAGCCGGCAGGGCCTGGGCATAAAGCGTGGTCATGTCGGCCTGGGTAGCGAGAGTGCCCAGGCCCAGGAAGCCAAGTGCCTCCGAGCGCAGGTTGTCGCACAGCAGGCGCGCCGCGGCGTAGCTGTAGTTGGGCTCTTGCTCGATCAGGGTGCGGGCGGTGATGACCAGCGACGTGCTCAACTCCTCAGCGGACACACCGTCGTAGAGGTTCTTCAGGGCCTCGTCGAGGATCTGGTTTTTGCTGACATCGGCCAGTCCCTCGCAGGCCTCGCTGACGATGGTGTGCAGACGATCGATATCCAATGGTGCCCGGCTGCCATCGGGCTGAACCACGTTGATGGCGTCGGCGGCTTCCTGGGTCGCGGGGGAAAGCGCCTGTTTAGCGGCTCGCTTGCGAGCCTGCTCTTCGCGATAGATGACATAGTCGCGGGCAATTTTGTGTTCGCCTGCTCGCATCAGGCACAGTTCCACCTGATCCTGAACATCCTCGATATGGATGGTGCCACCGGAGGGCATGCGACGCTGGAATGTCGCAGCCACCTGCTCGGTGAGTCGGGCCACAGTTTCATGGATGCGGCTGGACGCGGCAGCGGTGCCACCCTCGACCGCAAGGAAGGCCTTGGTAATGGCCACGGAAATCTTGCTTGCCTCGAACGGCACCACGGTGCCGTTGCGCTTTATAACGCGCACCTGCCCCGGTGCGGTTGCGGCGATGCCGGCACTGACGGGGGCCGCGACGTCAGCGGTAGTC
>CALJFL010000109.1 GCA_938074135.1 uncultured Halieaceae bacterium
CATCAGCGATCGCGTCATCGGCTATGCCACGTCGCTGGATCGACGTGACTGGACTTTGCTGCGGTCGCTAATGACAGACAAAGTGCACATCGACTACACCGATTTTGACCCGCAACTGGATCTGACCCTCACTGCAGATGAGTGGGTTGAACGGGTGAAAGCGGGCCTGTCGGGGTTCGATGGTACACAGCACCTGAGTACCAATCACGTCTATGAATTCAGTGGTGAGCGCGTGGTTTGTGTGTCGCAGATGCAAGCTGCACACTTCCTGAACGAAGCAGAAGGCATGGCGACCTCAGTTATCCACGGCTACTACACCACATCACTGATCAAATCGACAGGCCAGTGGCTGATCGATGGAGTCAAGTTAACGATCACCGCCACCCTCGGCGACACAGACGTTTACGCGCGCGCAGCACAGCGCTATATGGAGAGATCATAATGAGCGACAACATTCTTTACGCGGCGCCAGTATCGCCCTACTCACAGCGCATCATTGTGCAGATTGCAATAAAGCAGCTGCCGATTGCCCGAATTGATCCTCCGGGCGGCATCGGCTCAGACGACTACCGGGCCATCAACCCGACCGGCAAAATTCCTGCACTGGTGTTCGAGGGCAACGTTTTGCCCGAATCGGCGGTGATCGCCGAGTTTCTGGAAGATATCTATCCCCATTCACCACTGCGGCCCGCAGATCATTGGCAGCGCGCGCAGATGAACCTGATCATCCGCATCGCAGACGCTTACATGATGGACGCGATGCTACCCTTGTTTGCCAATCTCGATCCTGAGAACCGTGACGAAGCTGTGATCACGGCAACCCTGGCAGCCGTTGATACCGGGCTGGATCGACTCGATATAATGCTGGAACCATCGCCTTTGGCCGCCGGCGCAGACATCACGCTGGCCGACCTGGCACTGGTGCCCATCCTGAAGTTCGCTGAAGTGTTTGTGCCCGCCTTCGGTGGCAGTGATCCCTTTGCGGGACGAGACACCCTAAAAACCTACTGGTCTAACGCACAGCAGGAACCGGTTCTGGCTAACTGCCTGAAAGATATGCAAGTCGCGATCAGCGCCGCTCTGGGTTACTAGAAAAGCACAGCTTGGGTTTAGTCGATATCGTCATACAAATCCAACACCGCCCCGCGACTTGCAGAGGCTGCATTGCGGGCAAACTTGGCAAGCACACCCCTGCGGTAGCGCGGTTCGGGGCGCTGCCAACTGGCTCGCCTCACAGCCAGCTCTTCATCGCTGACCTCAAGTTCCAGCACCAATTCATGCGAATCGATTCGTATCGTATCGCCCTCTTCCACCAGCGCTAGCAAGCCGCCGGAGTAAGCTTCGGGTGCCACGTGCCCAACCACCATTCCCCAGGTACCCCCCGAAAAGCGGCCGTCGGTAACGAGACCGACAGACTCACCCAGACCCTGCCCTACCAAAGCGCTGGTTGGCGCAAGCATTTCGGGCATACCCGGGCCGCCCTTGGGGCCGAGGTAGCGCATAACCACCACGTCACCGGCAATAACTTTGCCTGCCAGGATGGCATCCAGGGCGGATTGCTCGTCATCAAATACCCTGGCTGGTCCAGACATCACTGGATTTTTAAGACCCGTGATTTTGGCTACTGCGCCCTCCGGGGCCAGGTTGCCGCGCAGCACCGCCAGGTGGCCCTCGGCATAGATCGGTGATTCAACCGGCCGAATAACGTCCTGGCCTTCCGGGCAACCGGGCTCGATATCGGCGAGATTCTCGGCGACCGTCTTGCCGGTAATCGTTAAGCAATCGCCATGTAGCAGGCCGGCCTCCAACATCATTTTCATGACCCGGGGAATGCCGCCCACCCGATGCAGGTCGATCGCCATATGCTCGCCACTGGGCTTGAGATCGCAAATCACTGGCACCTTTTTACGGATCCGCTCAAAGTCATCAATGTCCCAGGGCACTTCTGCGGCATGGGCGATGGCCAGGAAGTGCAGTACGGCGTTAGTGGAACCGCCCGTTGCCATAACCACCGCAACCGCATTCTCAATTGCCTCTCGGGTAACAATATCGCGGGGCTTGAGATCCAGTTCCACCGCTTTCACCAGAGCTCGGGCACTGTCCTGGGTGCTGGCCAGTTTCTCTGACTCCACGTTGGCCATGGTGCTCGAATAAGGCAGACTAAGCCCCAGGGCCTCAAACGCTGAACTCATGGTATTTGCGGTGTACATACCGCCGCAGGAGCCAGTGCCCGGGATCGCGTTGCGCTCTATGGCGAGCAGATCATCGTCCGAGATACGCCCGGCGCTGTGCTCTCCTACCGCTTCGAAAACGCTGACGATGTTCAGGTCGCGATCATCCAGGCGACCCGGCAGGATAGTACCGCCGTAAACGAAAATCGCCGGAACATTTGCCCGCAGCATCCCCATCATGCCGCCAGGCATGTTCTTGTCACAACCGCCGAATACCAGCACGCCGTCCATCCATTGGCCACTGACACAGGTTTCAATACAATCGGCGATAACCTCGCGGGACACCAGGCTGTATTTCATACCCTCTGTTCCCATGGACATGCCGTCACTTATTGTCGGAATACCGAACAGCTGGGCATTTGCCCCGCTCTCGGACAAAGCAGCAACGGCGCCATCTGCCAGGGGCTGCAGCCCGGCATTGCAGGGCGTAATCGTGGAATGTGCGTTAGCCACCCCGATCATCGGCTTGTTGAAATCACCCGCTTCATAGCCGAGCCCATAAAACATGGATCGGTTGGGCGCTCTCTGAATGCCTTGGGTGATATTTTTTGAGCGGCGGTTACTGGACATGAGTGACTCCTGACAAATACTGAACTGAACGTTCGAACGGGCCATCATACCCGTGAAAAGCTGTCGCGGTATTACTAACACTCACATTCGCTTACCAATTTTCAAGCCAGGGTCTAAGTATCACCTCTGCCGTCCAGGCCGAGCGGTGCTGGCGATGCAGTTGCAGATAGGTTTCAGCGATGGCATCCGGGTCCAGTGTATTGTCGTTTACCGATTCCCCCGCCAGCCAATGGGCACGTTTGCCGTCTTCGCGGGTCCAGCCGACCGCGCCATCAATTGGCACTGTTACCACATGAACACCCTGCGGCATCAGCTCCCGCGCCATGCTTTCTGCCAAACCTGACTTGGCATGACAGGCCATGGCAAAGGCTCCACTTTGGGCATAGCCCTTTATCGCGCCGCTGGCGTTGGTAAAAATAATCGTGCCCTTGGCTCCGTTGGCATTGGGCTCGTTAGTGAGCATATGCCTGGCGGCCTGTTGCCCGACGAGAAACGCACTGAAGGCTGAATTGCGCAGCACCTCAAAGGCCATATCCGGATCAACCTCGGCAATCGGATTGCGAAAAATGCCCTTAAATCGACCATCGATATTGTGCACCACCAGTGACGGCGCACCATGCTCGGCGACAACCCTGTCAAATAGCTGTTCCACCGCTGCTCGAT
>CALJFL010000110.1 GCA_938074135.1 uncultured Halieaceae bacterium
TCAATGGGCCAGCTACAGTGTATGCCGGCTAAAAATATCCTGGTAAGTGGCGACACTGAATCCCGTGTAGCGCTCATGGCCAGTGTCCAGCAGAGGGCGCTTGATCAGGGTTGGTTGATCGATAATGGCAGCCAGTGCAGCCTCCTCATCCATCGTTTCCCGCGCCTCGGGAGACAGCGCTTTCCAGCTGGTGCTGCGCCGGTTCACGAGGTTCTCCCAGCCCAGTTCCTGCAGCCAGCCTGACACGGCGGCGGGATCAAGTCCGTCCTCCCGAAAATCATGAAACCGATACTCTATCTCCTGCTGTTCAAGCCAGCGGCGCGCCTTTTTTACGGTGTCACAATTTTTAATACCGTACAGTGTAATCAAGTTCCAGACTCCTTGCCGGACCGGTGCTCGAGGGGTCGCGTAGCATAGCAAATACGCCCGGTTAGATATAGCTGAATGGAGCCGCTACAATCACGCTGAACGGGCCAGTGACCGCTGCCCCACAATATAAGAAAAGGAAAAATGCGATGCCCGTATTCAGCAACGAGCTTGCCCTGCCCATGTTGGCAATGATGGCGCTCACTCTTATGGTATGGATTGTGATGTTTGTACAACGGCTAGGCTACGCAACGGCCAACAAGATCGATGCACAGGACATGAAGACCCCGGCCATGGTGCAGGCGCTACTGCCGGATGAGGTGTCCCGTGCCAGCCACAACCTGAAGAACCTGTTCGAGATGCCGGTGCTGTTCTATGCCATTTGCCTGGCGCTGACTGTCTATGGCCAGGTCGATTCGCTGCACGTTTATTGTGCCTGGGCGTTCCTGATTTTCAGAGTTGCGCACAGCGCGATCGCCTGTAGCTACAACAAGGTCATGCACCGATTTATTACCTACCTTATCGCCTCCCTCGCGCTGTGGGTTATGGTGGTGCGAGCACTTCTGGCCGCGCTGTAGACCCACGCCGCGGGGGTGGACCCGGTAATAATCCTGCAAAGCATAGGGAACTGAAGCTTGAGTGAAGATAAAGGCCTGTTGGCATCGCTGTTAAAATCGCTGTCTGGTATCGAGAAAAATGAGATCAGGGCGACCTCGGTTTCTTTTGCCTTTGTGTTCACTCTCATGGTGGCTTACTACCTGTTGCGCCCGGTCAGGGACGCGATGGCCAGTGACTGGACTGATGCTGAGTTAAGCACGCTCTGGACGATCAACTTTTTTGTCAGCACCGGTATCGTTGCACTCTATGGGATTGCGGTCAGTCGTATCCCTTTTCGGGCGCTGGTGCCTGCGGTTTATGGGTTTTTTGCCGCCAGTTTTATTGCGTTCTATTTTTTGGAGTCTTTCATCGGTCGGGCCATGCTCGACAAGATTTTTTATCTCTGGGTCAGTGTCTTCGCTCTGTTTCACGTGTCGGTGTTCTGGAGCTTTATGGCGGATATTTTCAGCAAAGATCAGGCAGGACGATTGTTTTCGATCATCGCGGCCGGCGCCAGCCTGGGTGCGATAGTTGGACCCTTGCTGTCCGGGGTGCTGGCCCAGTTCATGAATGTGGAATCGATGATCCTGATAGCGGCGTTTATCCTGTTGCTGCCAGTTCCACTGATTTACTACCTGGATCACGTGGGTCGAACCCAGTTGGGTAATATCAGTCAGGGAGCTACCGCCGTTAATGCTATCGGCGGCAATCCGCTCAGTGGCTTTCGTGAGTTTGTCAGCAATCCTTATCTGCTGGGTATTGGTGTCTTTATCATCCTGTACACGGGCATTGGCTCGTTCGTTTACTTCGAGCAGAAAAACCTGCTGGCACAGTACGATCGGGAAACCCGCACGATGATTTACGGTTATCGCGATGCCCTGGTGAATACACTCACTTATCTGCTGGCTTTCTTTGTCACAGGGCGCCTGGTGACCCGGGTGGGAATGCCTGTGGCGCTGGCTATTGTGCCCCTGGTTCTGGTATTCGGCATGCTGGTACTGGCTTTCTCACCAGTATTACTGGTTGCCGTGGGTATGCATGTAGTAGCCAAGGCCGGCAACTATGGGGTGACCAGGCCGGCCCGTGAAGTCCTGTTTACCCTGGTGGACAGGGAAGATCGGTTCAAGACCAAGCCCGTCATAGACATCGTTGCCTATCGCGGCGGAGACGTGATCATGGGCTGGTTGTTTACCGGGCTCAGCCAGGGTGTTGGTATGGGCATGGCCGGCATTGCGGTCGTTGGCGCCGGTATTGCCGCACTGTGGGCTGCTGTCGGCCTGCTATTGGGCAGGAGTTACAATCGCAGGCAGGAGGAACAGGATCAATGATGGAGAGCAAAACGGCGATGCCGTTGAAAGTTGATATTGTGTCCGACGTGGTCTGTCCCTGGTGCATCATAGGCTATTTGCAGTTACAAAAAGCGCTGGCCGAAATGCCCGGTGAGTTCATTCTGGACATCCATTGGCAGCCCTTTGAGCTGAATCCCACAATGCCTGCAGCAGGACAGGACCTGCGCGAACACATTGCCCAGAAATATGGCTCCACACCCGCGCAAAGCAGGGGCGCGAGGCAGCGTTTGGTGGAAATCGGGGACAGCCTTGGCTATCACTTTGACTATTTTGACGGTATGCGAATGGTCAACACCTTCAAGGCTCACCAGCTATTACACTGGGCTGCAATTCACGGCCTACAGACAGCGTTGAAGTTGGCTATGTTTCGGGCGTTCTTCAGCGAGCGACGTGATGTTGGGGATAGCGAGCAGCTTGTCGCTATTGCGACAGCGGTTGGACTCGATGGCACAGAGGCAGCGCAAATCCTCGCCGACGGGCGTTATGTTGAAGACGTTCGACAGGCGCAGTCGGCCTGGCTGGAACGCGAAGTGCATGCCGTTCCTACATTTTTCATTCAGGACACCTACATGATTCCAGGCGCTCAGGAAGCTGCCGTTTTCGTGCAGGCGCTGCAGCGCATTCGGGAGAGGGAACTGGCCAGTACCGGTTCCTAGAAGAGATGATCCGGGCCGGCAGGCCGGCCCGGACAGAAGGACTACAGAAGTGGCGCTATAACCAGGCTGACGATGGCCATAACGTTGATCAGAATGTTCATCGAGGGGCCAGAGGTATCCTTGAAGGGGTCGCCCACGGTGTCACCGACAACAACCGCCGCGTGGGTTTCGGAACCCTTGCCACCCAGATTGCCTTTCTCGACAAACTTCTTGGCGTTATCCCAGGCGCCGCCGGCATTGGCCATCATCAGAGCCATCAAGACACAGCCGAGCAACGCGCCGCCAAGCATACCGCCCAGTGATGAAGCACCGAGGCCGAAACCGACTGCGATGGGCGCCGCTACCGCAATGGCACCTGGGAGGATCATGCGCTTCAGAGCCGCCGTGGTAGCGATGTCGACACAGCGCGCTGTATCGGGCTCCGCGGTTCCTTCCAGAAGGCCGGGTATCTCGCGAAACTGCCGGCGGATTTCATTGATCATGTCAAAGGCGGCGTCACCGACAGCTGTCATGGTGATCGAGGCGATAAGGAAAGGAATCGTGCCACCAATAAACATACCCACCAGTACTGCCGGGTCAGACATTTCCAGCGAGAAACCGCTGTGGTGCACTTCGACGGTTTCCACGAAGGCAGCAATGATTGCCAATGCGGCCAGCGCAGCTGCACCGATGGCAAAACCCTTGCCGATGGCGGCAGTGGTGTTGCCCACCTCGTCCAGGCCGTCGGTGATTTTACGGGTCTCTTCGCCCATACCGGCCATCTCGGCAATGCCGCCGGCGTTGTCAGCCACCGGCCCGTAGGCGTCAATGGCCATGGTGATTCCCACGGTCGCGAGCATACCAACAGCTGCTATGCCAACACCGTAAAGACCGGAAAGCTCGGTGGAGATAAAGATAATCGTTGCCAGGAACAGGATGGGAAGCACCACCGACTGCATGCCCACCGCGAGCCCTGTGATCATGACGGTCGCGGCCCCTGTTTCGCCAGACCTGGCAATTTTCTGTACCGGGGCACCGCCTGTGTAGTATTCGGTTATCAAGCCAATCAACACGCCGCCTACAGCGCCGCACAATACCGACCACCACACGTGAGTGGGGACACCCATCGCCTCAATGAGGAACCAGGCCATGACAACAAAGATCACTGGCGCCAGCATCGTACCTGAGCGCAGGGCAGCTTCCGGGGCGGCTGATGAGCGCGCTCGGACAATCAGGATGCCGGCGATCGATGCGAGCAGGCCGATAGTGGACAGAGCCAGCGGCAGGAACATCATTTCCGCACGGATGCCTATAGCCATGGTAGAGGCTATCGCGATACAGGCGATCATTGAACCACAGTAGGATTCAAAGATGTCCGAGCCCATGCCGGCAATATCACCGACATGGTCACCGCCGTTGTCAGCAATGACACCGGGGTTGCGCGGGTCGTCTTCGGGAATGCCGGCTTCGATCTTACCCACCAGATCCGCTCCGACGTCGGCGCTCTTGGTGAAGATGCCGCCGCCGACCCGAGAGAACAGGGCGACAACAGACG
>CALJFL010000111.1 GCA_938074135.1 uncultured Halieaceae bacterium
TGGGCCGAAGGAATCGTGGACATACGAATATCGACAGCATGCCCCGCAATCTTCACCGATATACGGCCGTCCTGCGGTACTCTCTTTTCAGCGATATCGAGTTTTGCCATCACCTTGAGTCGCGACACCAGCAACGGCGCCAGCATACGCTTCGGTGACAGTACCTCAGACAGCACACCGTCGATGCGATAGCGCACACTAAGCCTATCCTCGAAGGTCTCAATATGGATATCCGAGGCCTTGTCGCGCACCGCCTGCGACAGAATAGCGTTGATCAACCGAATAATCGGGGCGTCGTCCTCGGCGTCCATGAGGTCGGCGGTATCGGGAATCTCGTCGGCCAAACGGCTCAAATCAACATCTGCACCGATGTCTTCTGCCATCTGCACCGCTTCGTTATTGCCGCGCTGGTACGCCAGGGTCAACCGCCGCTGAAACTCCTGCGAGGATACGGCCTGCAGAAGAAAACGGCAGCCCAGAAAGCGACGCAGCTCGGCGACCACTTGCAGGTCGGGCTGCTTCTCGAAGTAAACCAGGGGGTGACCTTCGTCCTGGCGGCTCAATAACACGCCATGCTGCTTGGCAAAGCCGAACGGCAAGCCGCCTGCCATCGTCGTCGGAGACACCTCCGGTGGCGCTGTCGCCGCAGCTCGCTCTTCCACTACTGCTCCGCCGCCGGGGCTGCCGCGTCCTGAGCGTCCTCTGCCTGCATCTGCTCCAGCTGCTGGATCTGCTCTTCCCACTCCGGTAATACCGGAATATTGTCATCATCCAGGAACATCAGGCCGCGCTCACGACGGATGGCCTGTTGATCACGAATATAACGGTACTTCTCGGCACTGGCACCCTCCAGGTCCTCATCATCACGAATAATCGTGGGCCTGATGAAAATCAACAGGTTCGTTTTGGTCACCTGCACGGCGTCAGTACGGAACAAGCGCCCAAGAAAGGGGATATCGCCGAGGAATGGCACCTTCTGGCTGCCATCCTGCACATCGTCCTTGATCAAGCCGCCCAGCACGACAATTTTGTTATCGGGCGCCAATACCTTGGTCGAAATTTTCCGCTCGTTGGTGATCAGGTCGGAGGCAATCGCCGACAAGCCGGTCAAACTGGAGACCTCCTGAACAATATCCAGCACCACCGAGTCGCCCTCGTTGATGTGTGGTGTCACTGTCAGCGTGATACCCACATTCTCCCGCTCGATTGTCTGGAACGGGTTCTGCGCACCATCACCGCCGGCACCGGTATTGGTAAAAGAGCCGGTGACAAAGGGGACATTCTGGCCAACGGTGATATAAGCCTCCTGATTATCGAGCGTCAGCAGGCTCGGTGTGGACAGTATGTTGGCGTTGTTCTGCTCCTTGAGGGCACTGAGAATTACCGTCATGGAAAGATCGTCATCGATGGAGCCCCAACCCAGTGACAGGCCCGGCGTCTGCGCCAGGGCACCGGCAAGCGCGCCGATATCGAACTCATCGCCGTCGAGTGGGTTTACCTCTTCATCACCGTTCGGGGGCAGCACGGCCTCGGCAATTCTGCGCGCACGGGCGTCGCCGGCATTGATATTACTGCCGTAAAAACCGCTCTGGTTGGCAAACAGCCATTGCAGGCCGAGGTCCTGACCGTCAATCAGTTCCATCTCAACGATAATAGCTTCCACCAGAACCTGCGCGCGGCGGATATCGAGCCGGCGGATAACACCCTCCACTGACGCCATTTCGTCGGCATCTGCGGTAATGATCAGGGAATTGGTGCCTTCGTCAGCCTCGATTGTGGACGTTCCGCCGCCAGACCGGGACTGCTTATTGCCCTCGCTGGTATCGAGCCGACTGATATTCTGCATGACCCGGGTCAGGACGTCGGCAATTTCATCGGCCTGGGCGTACTCCAGATACACAACCTTGACGTTGCCACTTTGTTCCAGGGGTGTATCCAGATGAGCGATCAGCTTGCGAATGCGGGCCCGCTCCAGTTCATCACCGTTGACCAGGACGCTGTTGGTGCGACTGTCAGCCACCAGCAACATTTCTGGCTCATTCCCGCCACTCTGCTTGGCCTCGGATTTGTTGAGTTCATCAAGCATCCGAACCACTTCATCGGCGACGGCATAGCGCAGCTTGACGATGTCGGTCTGTTGGATAGCACTGCGATCCATCCGCTCAATAATGTCGCGGATACGATCAATATTGGCGCCAACATCAGAAATGATAATGGCATTACTGGGGGCATAGGCCGCCATATGAGCTTGCTGCGGCACCAGGGGCCTGAGCACCGGAATCAACTTCGCCGCAGATATATTATCCAGTCGAATCACCTGGGTAACATATTCATCGTTTGATTCGCCATTAGCCGGGTCTCGCACCGATACGGCGGCAGACCTGGCATCCTTACTCTGGATCACCCGCACCACTCCACCGGAGCGGACAGCGGTGTAGCCATGAACATCGAGAATGGACAGGAACAGGTCGTACAACTCGTCTTTAGAGACCGGTTTGGAGGACACGACCTTGACCTTACCCTTCACCGCCGGGTCTACCACAATCGTGGTTCCCGTGGCATCGGCCACGAACTTGATCAGTTCCTGGATATCGGTCTCTTTGAGGTTTACCGTGTAGTCCTGGGCAAAACCCGCAGCCGGCGCAAGAGCGCTGCCAAGCACGATGGCAAAGCACGACGCTCGCAACGTCCGGACGATTACATTCCCCAATTCAGTGCCCTCACAACGGTATCCCTGACTGTATCATTGATCTACCACACTGGCACCCAGACTGACCGTGATGGATAGCTGTTGGTCCTCACGTTCGAGGTCGAATACCGCCTCGGAAGCGGTGCGCATGGTCTGGTACAGCTGCATGGTATTAGACGGGTCGTCGAGTGCAATACCATTGACGCTGGTCACCACGTCGCCATCGCGAAACCCTAGTTGTTGAAACTGTGCGCTGTCTTTTCCGGGCCCAATCCGGTAGCCACGCAATTCGCCGTCTGCACGGACGGCACTGATAGAAACCACATCCACCAAGGCTTGCGGGTTGGAATAGAGCTGTTCCCGATAACCACTCGCCAGCGCCGCTGTTTGCGGATCGTCACGACGGTCAAGCTGTCTGCTGGCGTCAGGCGGTGGCGGCGAGGCGGGCGCCGGGGCCGGCAACTGGGCACCGAGGCTGGACTCATCAAACAGCATAAGCAATTCATAGGTGCCGCCATTGTCCAGCACCACCTGCTGTGGCATCACCTTGGCCAGCGTCACTTTGCCGGCGACCGGCAACACATCCTCCACCGCGTAAACTTCCTGGCGCGATTTGTATTCGATAATTGCGTGGCCCAGCCCGTCCTCGGTGGAAGCCACGACCCCACGCAGGATCAGGTCGAGTCGGGTTTCACGAGCATCTTTCTCGATTCCCTCTCGCGCCGAGGCTGTCGGTGCGGCGATAACGGGCTCGTCCGTCGCCTGCGCCCCACTCTCCCCGAACAGATGCCAGGCCCGCATCGTATTGATATCGACATCGGCGGCGGCCTGCGCGCTACGATCGCTGCTGGCCGGGTTCACAATGTTGGCTTTGGGTGGCAAGACACTGTCCTGCCCTGGCAGCAACACCCAAACCAGGCGACCAACGGCAATGGCAGCCCACAGTGCAAACAAGGCGATTAACCACCAGCGCAGACGTGCGGCGCGAGCGGGCTGAAACAGGGCGTGAAGATATTCCTCCAGCGACGCGCGTAGCCGCCCTGGAATTACACTTGTTTTCTCAAGCCACTCGGCCGACAAACTACACTCCCACACGTCCCGGGGCTTCTGAGCAGAGCCCCTGGGTTATGTGTCCGATTATAGGGCCCAGAGGCCAAAGTGAAAACCGTGCCGGTGATATGACATCCGCTTCATTTAACACCACAAGGTCGCGTCCGGGGTGTTACAGGGCCACACCCTCGGCGAAACGCTGCATCGCGTAATCGACACGGTCATCCACTGAGGTGAGCCGTCGTTCACGCAGCTGCTCGATATGGCGCAGGCGGGGCAGTAAACCATGGCCATTGGCCACCTGGATGGCCAGCCCCGGCCGGGCATTCAATTCAAGCATCTGCGGACCACGGCTACCATCCAATACAATATCAATCCCCATGTAGCCAAGGCCGGTCATCTCGTAGCAGCGTGCTGCCAGCATGAGAATATCGCGCCACTGCGGCAAGACGATATCCCCCAGCGGACGATTCGTATCCGGATGGTGGGTAAGCGTCTCGCCAAATTGCACGGCATTAAGGCAACGCCCGCTATCCAGAGCGAGCCCCACCCCCACGGCACCCTGATGAAGGTTAGCTTTGCCATCGGAGGCATGGGTAGCCAGTCGCAGCATGGCCATAACCGGGTAGCCCCGAAAAACAATCACCCGAATATCCGGGACACCCTCATGGGAATATCCGTTAAAACAGGTATTAAACTCAATCAGGTCTTCAACGATGGCCACGTCGGGCACACCACTGAGCGAGTAAAGCCCCGCCAGGGTATTGCTAAGGTGCCGCTGGACATCGGTAATCCCGATCAGGGCACCGCTACTTTTGATGAAATGCGAGCCCTTGCGCCTGTCGACAACCAGTATGCCCTTGCCTCCCGAGCCCTTGGCGGGTTTGAGCGCGAAGCTGTCCAGACCGGAGAGCATATCCTCTATGCCGGCGACCTCATGCTGCTGCCGAATCACCAGCCGCAGCGATGGCGTGGGCACGGCATAATCCGCAGCCAGTAACTTGGTCTTCAGTTTATCGTCGACCAGCGGAAACCGGCTGCGCGGATTATAACGGCCAATAAACTCGATATTGCGGCAGTTCATGCCCAGGACACCGGCTGCGCGCAGCTTGCGCGGTGACAACCACGCCGGTCTCACCCATCATCTCCCATGGCGTGAAAGCGGCGCAGCTCCGACAGCTTATAGCCCGTGTACTGACCCATGGCGAGGATAACGGCCAACAGAACCAGGTTGAGTTCGGGAAAATTGAATGACAGGTGCTGCAACAGGGGCAACTGCATCAACAGGTAGGCAATCACCGCCACAGCGAGGCTGCCACCGCCCTGTACAAGCACCTCCCGAGGGCCTTCCTCCTCCCACAATATCGACATCCTCTCGATCGTCCAGGCGATGATGATCATCGGGAAGAAAGTGATAACCATCCCGGTGCTATAGCCCAGCTGGTAACCGATCACGCTGAGCATGGAGATAACAAAAATGACCAGCACAATCAGCGTGGCGATCCTGGCGACCAACAACAGGTTAAGTCGGGACAGATAACCGCGCATCACCAGCCCGATGGCTACTACCGAGATAAAACTGGCCAGCCCTGGCAATAGTGAGGTCTGCATAAACACCAGTGATACCAGGATCGGCATAAACGTACCGGCGGTACGCAAGCCCACCAGGACACGCATAAAAACCACTACCGCAGCGCCCAGTGGCAGCAACAACAGCAGCTTGAACATACTTTGCTCTTCGATCGGCAAGCGGTGCACACCGAAGCGTGAAAACAGGGTATCTGAATTCTTGGTCAGGGCCAGCTGGCGGGCCGGAACAGTCTGGCGGATCATTGAAAAGCTGACGCTGGACTGGCGCCCACCGGTGACGTCCAGCAGCGATTTCCCCTGCTGGTGCCAGAGCAATAGTGTGGGTGCCACCCCGGTTTCACCAGTATCGGGGTTGAACAACAACCAGTCCTCCCCGTTGTGAACCTCGACCAGGGGTGCCAGCCGCTGACGCCTGCGAGCGTCTTCCAGGTGTAGCCCCATCACCAGCCTCGCGGGCACTTCAGCCTGGTTAAGCAATTGCATGAGCAGCTCGGCGGTGCTACCGCGCTGCGACAACAGTAAAGCTGTATTTTGATCGGGGGGCGTTGCGCTCAGCAGCTTGATCAATTCCCGGGCAAGACTGGTAGCGGAGCTGGAGGTACTGCGCGCCCTGGCCAGCAGTTCGCGGGAGGCTGTCAGCTGAGCATCGTTCCAGAAAACAGGAATCACTCGTGGCTCGGCCCGACTCCCTAGCGACTGTGTGGCGCGATCGCCGGCAATAAACTGGGCCGAGTAATAGAGCGACTGCGGCCCGTTGGCGCTGCGCTTGGTCCACTCGGCTCTGCGGTCACCATCGTGATCAAGCAGCGTGAAGCCATAGCCAGCCGACGCGGCCTGCTCATCAACCAGCTCGAAACCCGGCGGGCTCTCCGGCAGGCTAAGACTGGCCGTAATGGCCCCGCCGTCGGCAATAAAATCGACCCGCGCTTCCACCAGCCAGACCTCGGCCTCCTGGCCAGGCACCAGCGGTATGCCTGTTTCCATGTAACGTAATCCGGCAATAAGCACCCCGATCAGCGCCAGGGATACAACCATCAACCGAAAGGTCAGACGCCTGCTCACGGTAACTCGCCGGTAGCCGCAGACTCTTCGTTGACAACCGCTGGCGGAGCAATATTGGTCTGACTGACATCGACTATCATCACGTCAGCGAGGATGTTACGGCCGACCAGCACCTGATAATCGAGATGACTACGGTTGCTGAGGGTGAACTCGGCCTGCTGGCGAACATCGCCCATTACAATACCCAGACTAATCACCGGACGTCGCTCGGCCTCCTCGGAGCTGGCCTGCACTATACGCGCCTTGCGCACCAGCTCGCGTTCCAGGGGAATTGCGTCGCCGGATTCGGGGTGAACAATCTCAAACCGCACCCAGTCATCACTATTGCGCTCAAATAACTCGATATTGCGCGCGTCCAGCGAGGCTGTTTCAGCGCCAGTATCAACGCGGGCGGGTAGCATCAACTGAAAATCCTCGAGCCAGACCAGTTCCTGTCTACCAACCAACATCTTGCCCGGCATATCCGCCTTTTGCTCACATCTGGGCACGGCTGTTGGGGTCTCGTCTATGGTTTCACGCTGTCCCGCCTCAAGGGCGATCAGCGTCGTCGTCATTTTCTCCAATTGTTCGGCCTGCGCACTCAACTGCTGCCCCTGCTGCTCAAGGCGCTGATCACTCGCCTGTTGCGCATCGACGCAACGCGCCATCTCTGTGCGCAGGTCCGCCGCCAGGGCCAGGGCTTCGGGAGACGGTTGCTGGTACTCCTGCCCGGTGCAAGCGCACAGCAGGCACACTACCAGCGCGCCAGCCAGGTACGGCAGCGGTAGACGATTACGTCCAATTTCGGGATTTTCCGACAGGGTACTCGACATGTCATAACCATGGCATCGCGGGGGCGCAATCATAAACCGCCGGCGC
>CALJFL010000112.1 GCA_938074135.1 uncultured Halieaceae bacterium
GTAACTGATGAACGGCAAGGTCAGACCCTTGGTAGGCAATAGTCCGGAGCTTACGCCCATATTGACAAACGCCTGTCCGGAGAAAATAAAGGCCACGCCATAACAGACATAGGCGCCGAAATTGTCCGCCACACTGGCTGCGCGGCGCGCAACCCAAAGCACACGCCCCACCAGCACGGCATAGAGTGACATTACCAGCAAAGCACCGATAAAGCCGGTTTCCTCCGCCCAGATCGAGAACACAAAATCAGTGTGCGCCTCAGGCAGGTAAAACAACTTTTGCACACTGTTGCCAAGGCCCACCCCGAACCACTGCCCGCGACCGAAGGCGATAAGGGATTGAATCAACTGGAACCCGCTGCCAAAGGGGTCGGCCCAGGGGTCGGTGTAGGCGGTGAGGCGAGCAACCCGATAAGGCGCACTGAATATCAATCCCAGCATGCCCAGCAGGCTCACTGCCAGAACCAGCAGGAAGTGCCGCAGTTTTACCCCGGCCAGAAACAGCATTCCAAAGGCTGTGCCGACCGCAATAACGGTGGCCCCGAAATCCGGCTCGACCATCAACAGCAGCGCGACAGACCCGAGCACTGCCATAGGTTTGATGAAACCCTGCCACTCATTACGCACCTCGTGCTCCTGCCTGACCAGATAACCGGCGAGGTAGATCACCAGGGCGAGTTTGGCAAACTCGGAAGGCTGCAAGGTAAAGGGACCCAAAGGCAGCCAACGCTGACTGCCATTGACGTCCTTACCGATACCCGGCACCAATACCAAAATCAACAGAGCCAGGGCCAGAAACAACCAGACCCAACCCGTGTCCAGCCAGAAGGCAGGCGGCACGTGGTAAACCACTGCCGCCGCGGTAAACGCGATAACGATGTATATCAGGTGTCGCTGGGTATGGTGCCAGGCATTCTGAAAATGCCAGTCACCGTATTCGATAGACGCTGAGCTAATAGCAATAAGGCCAATGGCAACCAGCAGCAAGCCGCTTAACAGCAACGTCACGTCCATCGCCATCAGGGAGCGGCGGTCAATAGCGGGAGCAGCCGTCATGACTCCTCCCCCGTACTCAGGGCCGCTACCAGCCGGCAGAAGGCCTCGCCGCGCGCCACGTAACTGGCGAACATGTCAAAGCTGGCGCAGGCAGGTGACAACAGCACGGTATCGCCGCGCTGCGCCCGGGCCGCCGCAGTCTCGACGGCCTCCGCCAATGACTGCACTTGAATAATGGGGACATTGCCAGCAAGCCGTTCGGCCAGTTCAGGGGCAGCTTCACCAAACAAAATCACACCCCGGCAGTGACTATGCACTGGCTGGCGCAGGGCACTGAAATCGGCACCTTTGCCAACGCCACCGGCCAGCAACCACAGGTTGTGGTTTTCCCCAAGCCCCTCTATTGCCGCCTGGGTAGCGCCGACATTGGTCGCCTTGGAATCATTGATGTACTGCACGCCATCGACCAGCGCGACACGCGCACAGCGATGCTCCAGCCCGGCAAATGTGCGCAACGCCTCCAGCATGGCTGGCTGCGGCAAGCCGGCGGCGAAACCGATAGCCAGTGCGGCGAGGGCATTGGCTACATTATGCCGTCCGGCCAAACCCAGTTCGGCAACGGGCAGCAACGGCTCGAAGCCCTGGCAAAGCTGTTCGACACCGTCGATCACTCGCAGACCGAAGCCATTCAGCTCCGGCTCGCCCATGCGCCAACTGATGACTTCGACCTGATCATCTACCAACGGTAAGGTCAGCGGGTCATCGCGATTGGCCACAGCCTTGCTGCAACCGCGGAAAATTCGGTGCTTGGCCTGATGGTAGCGCGGCATACTCCCATGCCGGTCGAGATGGTCGGGAGTGATATTCAGCACTGCGGCAACGGCCAGATCGAGATTTCCCGCCCGCTCCAGCTGGAAGCTGGATAGCTCAACAATGTACAACTGGCGACTTTCATCGAGAAGTTCCAGCGCGGGCGTACCCAGGTTACCGCCAACACCAGCAGCAAGCCCGGCCTTCTCGGCCATAACGCCGAGCAAAGCGGTAACCGTCGACTTGGCGTTGGAGCCGGTAATACCCACAACAGGCGCTGTTGCCGCGGCCACAAACAGATCAATATCACCTGTCGCTTCAGCGCCAGCCTCGATCGCACGGGCCACGATGGGCTCGTCCAGCGCCAGACCGGGGCTTACGACAAGTGAGCTTGCGCTGGTCAGCACGTCATCTGGAATGTCACCGGTGAAAACGGGCACCTCGGGCATCTCACGACGCAACTCCTCCAGGCCCGGGGGATCGGAGCGAGTATCGACGACAGTGAAAATCTCACCCCGGGCATACAGGTAGCGCGCAACCGACAGGCCAGTGGGCCCCAGGCCCATCACCAGTCGATGTTCACTGCTTGCTATCAGGTCCTGGGCCACGGCCACTGCCACCTCGTTCGCACCTAGCGCAATTTCAGTGTTGCCAGTCCAAACAGGACCAGCATCACAGTAATAATCCAGAAACGCACAATCACCCGCGGCTCCGGCCACCCTTTCAATTCATAGTGGTGGTGGATCGGAGCCATGCGGAAAATACGTTTTCCAGTCAATTTATAAGACGCCACCTGCAAGATGACCGATACGGTCTCCAGCACAAAAATGCCGCCCATAATAAAAAATACAATTTCGTGTTTGGTGATAACCGCCACCGTACCCAGCGCAGCGCCCAGTGCCAGCGCACCGACATCGCCCATGAATACCTGGGCGGGATAGGTATTGAACCAGAGAAAACCGAGACCGGCTCCTGCGATGGCTCCGCAGAATACGGCGAGCTCACCGGCACCGGCGACATAGGGGATATGCAGATACTCGGCGAAATCAACATGGCCCGTCAGGTAAGCGATAATGCCCAGAGCGGTTCCCACCATCACCGTGGGCAGGATGGCGAGTCCGTCCAGGCCATCGGTCAGGTTCACCGCGTTACTCGAACCGACAATGACGAAGTAGGTCAGCAAAATAAACAGCGGACCCATGTTCCAGGCGAAGTCCTTGAAGAAAGGTATATACAGTTCGGTGGTAACCGGCGTATCGAAAGCGAGGTAGAGGTAAGCTGCCGCTGCAAGTCCGGCGGCTGACTGCCAGAAGTACTTCCAGCGCGCCGGCAAGCCGCGGGAGTCACGCTCCACCACCTTGCGATAATCATCAACCCAACCGACAGCACCGAATACCGCCGTGACCAACAGTGCTATCCAGATGTAACGGTTGGAAAGATCGGCCCACAACAGACTGCTAATGGCTATGGCCACCAGGATGAGCGCACCCCCCATCGTTGGAGTCCCGGATTTACTGAGGTGGCTTTCGGGGCCGTCATCGCGTACCGCCTGGCCCACCTGGTAGTGATTCAACCGCCGGATCATGACCGGACCAACCAGCAGTGAGATCGCCAGTGCCGTTCCCGCCGCGAGTATTCCCCGCAAGGTCAGGTACTGGAACACCTGAAACGCGGAATTAAATTGCTCGAGGTACTGGGCCAGGGCCATCAACATATCAACCGATCTCCCTGACAGGAACGGAATCGAAGGCGGCCAGAACAAGCTCCATACCAGCGCCACGTGAACCCTTGATAAGCACCGTATCGTCGACATCGAAGCTGCCCGGCACCGCCGCTATCGCTTCCTGGCGGTTACCAAACAAGGTCGCGCCATGACCAAAAGCACTCACTGCACTGGCCAGGACCGGACCGACACCCCAGAACCGGTCGATCCCGCGGGTACTGGCGTACTCGCCCATCTGCCGGTGTAACTCGCTACTCTCGGGTCCGAGCTCACGCATCTCACCGAGCACCAGGGTGCGACGCCCCGGGCAACTGGCGAGCAGGTCTATCGCGGCGCGTACGGAGCCCGGGTTGGCGTTGTAGCAATCGTCGATCACCGTTGTCCCGGCCGCGGTAAAACGGGTGGCAAGTCGACCCTCCACGGCCCGGACACTCGCCAGGCCAGCTGCGATCTCTACCGGTTCTAACTCGCAGGCCAGGCCTACAGCGATCGCGGCAAGGGCGTTGGCGACGTTGTGTCGTCCCGGCACGGCCAGCGTCACCTCAAACTCACCCAACGGTGTCACCGCGGTAAAACTGGTCCCCTCAATACCCCGGCCGATAATTTTTTGTGCGGTTACCACCGCCGGCTGATCTATGGCGAAATCTATAATGCGAGCCGGGGCAGCGCGCTCGCGCCACTGTGTCGCCCAGCTCTGGTCAGCGTTAACAATGGCGATATCCGAGGCTTCCAGACCGTCGTAGATTTCGCCCTTGGCGATGGCAACCTCCTCGACACTGCCAAAACCATCCAGGTGTGCCGCCATCGCATTGAGCACCATGGCGATGGTCGGCCTGCCGAGCTGACACAGCCAGGCGATATCACCGACGCGTCCTGCCCCCATCTCCACCACCGCAAATCGGTGCTCGGGGTCCAGTCGCAAAAGGGTCAACGGCACGCCTATCTCGTTATTGAAGTTGCCCTCGGTCGCGAGGGTCTCGCCGCGACGGGACAGAACCGCGCTGATCATGTTCTTGACCGAGGTCTTACCACTACTGCCTGTGACTGCCACCAGTGGCCCGTCGTACAGGGCGCGATTGTGGGCACCCACAAGACCGAGGGCTCTCTGGCTATCGTCCACCTGCAACAACGGTAAGTCGGCATTGACCGGCTTGCTGACGACAGCGCCAACCGCACCTGCCGCCGCGACTTGCGGCAGGTAAGCGTGACCATCAAAATTTTCACCGGCAAGGGCAACGAACAGGTCTCCGGCCGCGATACTGCGACTGTCGGTAGAAACCCCGGTAAAGGTCCGGTCGCCACCCAGCAGTGTGGCCGACAGCGGTACTGCCAGCTCCGACAAAGTCATGGGGCGCATCATTGTTCGCCCCTCCGTGCCAGCGCGGCCACCGCATGTGCTTCGTCGCTGAAGGCCAGTCGTTCGTCGTCGATAATCTGGTATTGCTCATGCCCCTTACCGGCTATAACAATACAATCGCCTGCCTGCGCTTCAGCGATAGCAATCGCAATCGCGTCCTCCCGGGCACTGAGCAGACGATAATCACCGCTGCAACCCGCTTCAATATCAAGCAGGATCCGTTCCGGGTTTTCGCTACGCGGGTTGTCACTGGTGACAATCACCAGGTCAGAGCTGTCACAGGCCACACGACCCATCACCGCCCGTTTGCCGGGATCGCGATCGCCGCCGCAGCCGAATACGGTGACCAATCTGCCCGGCACATGATTGCGCAGCGCCTTGAGTACATGCTCCAGCGCATCCGGTGTGTGGGCATAGTCGATGATGACCTGCAGGCCAAGGTCGTTGGCGATAGACTGCATCCGCCCGGGTACCGGGTGCAGGCTGGATACAGCTTCCAGCGCCGCCTCAAACTCCTGTCCCGCCAGCACCACGCTGGCAACCGCGGCGGCGAGATTGCCCAGGTTGAAGTCCCCCGGCAGCGGGCTGTCAAAGTCGGCACTGCCCCATGGAGAGTGCATCCGTGCTGTAACCCCGCCAGCGTGGAAGCTGGCCCGATCGATCCACAGGTCGGCGCCGGACTTACCCTGGGTCGAGTAACCCAGCCGGTGTACACCAGCAGCGAGCACCTGCTGCACTTGCAGTGAGTAGTCATCGTCCAGATTGATCACCGCGTGCTGCAGACCCTCGCTGGCAAACAGTTTCAACTTGGCGCGACCATAGGCATCCATGCTGCCGTGGTAATCCAGGTGATCGCGGGAAAGGTTGGTGTAAACGGCGGTTTCGAACAGCACACCGTTGACCCGCCCCTGAACCAGAGCGTGCGACGACACTTCCATGCTTACAGCTACCACCCCGGCATCGCGCCAGGCGGCCAGTTGTTGCTGCAGGGCTACCGGGTCAGGCGTGGTATTGCCAGACTCACCAACCTCTTCAGTCAGCGTCGCCCCCAACGTACCGATGACTCCGCACTGCTCACCGAGCCGGCGAATCAATTGCGCTATCAGGCGGCTGGTGGTGGTCTTACCGTTGGTGCCGGTGACCCCGATCATATGCATGTCTGCGCTGGGCTGGCCGTAGAAGCGACTGGCAATGGCGCCGGCCTCTATCTGCAGGTCGGGAATTTCAATCATCGGCACCGGGATTGCGTCGACGAAGCCGGCGACCGGAGCCTCTGCAAGCACCGCGGCGGCACCGCTGGCGACGGCCTGCTCAATAAACTGGCGCCCGTCGTGCACCTCACCGGGAATCGCCAGGAAGAGGTCACCCGCACCCACCTTGCGACTATCAATCTGTATCCCACTCACCATGGCGTCGATATCGTTACCTGCACTGCCTCCGAGCAGGACGCTGAGCGGCATTTGCGCAGCACTGGCAACCGAACCGATCATCCCGCTGCACCTCGCGGCAGGCGGGTATTGAGGACCACCATAACTTCGTCGGCCTCGGGAGGCACATTGAGAAGCCGCAGCGCACCCTGGGCAACCCGCGAGAAGACCGGAGCTGCCGCTGAACCGCCACCATAGGCATCGCCCTGAGGCTTATCGATAAGCACCACCGTGACGAAACGGGGATCTGACACCGGTGCAACTCCTGCAAACAGCGCCACGTACTGGTCGTCGATGTAGCCCTGCGGACCAACCTTGTGCACGGTGCCGGTCTTGCCGCCCACGTCGTAACCGGCCACTCGCGCTTTTCTCGCGGTGCCGTGTTCACCGGTGACAGCATGAAGTACCTTCAATACCTGTCGCGCCGTATCCAGTGCAATCACCTGCCTGCCCTCGGGTAGCTCGCCTTCCAGGGCAAGCAGAGACAGGGGCTGCTGACGACCTTCGTTGGCGAAAACTGTGTAGGCATGGGCCAACTGCAAGGGGGTGACTGTGAGTCCGTATCCAAAAGCGAGAGTCACCTTCTCAATGGCTCGCCAGCGCGGGCGATTGGGCAACTGGCCGGCACTCTCGCCGGGGAAACCGGTGCCCGGGGGGCTGCCAATACCAAAACGCTGGAAGACATTCCAGATAGGCTCATGACCCAACTCCAGCGCCATCTTGGTCACGCCGACCTGACTGGATTTCTCGATCACACGGGACACAGTAATCTCCCCGTAGTTACGAGGATCCGGCAAGGTCTTGCGTCCCACCCGGATTCGCCCGGGGGAGGTATCGATCAAGGTCTCTGTGGTGTACTTACCACTCTCCAAGGCTGCAACGAGGGTCAACGGCTTCATGGTGGACCCCGGCTCGTAGACGTCAGTCATCGCCCGATTGCGGGTGTTGGCAAATTTGAATCCCTTGCGGCTATTGGGGTTGTAGACCGGGTGGTTGACCATTGCCAGCACCTCGCCGGTATGGGCGTCCAGCGTCACGATAGAGCCGGCCGATGCACCCAGCTTGACCATGGCCCGCTGCAACTCACGGTGCTGAAGGTATTGCAGTCGCAGGTCGATACTGAGGGTCAGATCCTTGCCCGGACGGGCGGGCTCGAGCACACCGATATCGCGGACCGCATCACCGTGCAGATCCTTGATGTACTTTTTCTTACCCGGATAGCCGCGCAGCCACTCGTCATAAGCCAGTTCCAGCCCGGCAATCCCCTCACCATCGACATTGGTAAACCCAACCAGTTGCGAGGCCACCTCTCCGGCGGGATAGAAACGCCGGTACTCCCGCTCACCGTAAACACCGGGGATGCGCAATGACAGAATCTCGCGTGCATCGGCGGGATTACGATGACGCTCGAGGTACATAAATTGTTTGGCGGCAAAGCGCTGGAGTTTGTCGGACAAGTCCGCCAACTCCATACCCATGGCGCCGGCAAGCTCCGGCAGGCGCTCCGAACCGTTCAATATCTTGGGGTTGGCCCAGATCGATATCACCGGCGTGCTGACAGCCAGCGGCTCGCCGCGCCGATCCGAAATCACCCCGCGATAAGCCGGAATCTCGGCGGTGCGCACCGAGCGCATTGCGCCCTGGCCCTGCAGGAATTCATAACCTTGCTCTACGTCCAGAACCTGCAGCAACAGAATGCGACCCACCAACAGCGCCAACAGCGTGCACAGGGCGACCACCACAATATAGAAGCGCCACGGGATCACCTTCCGCGCAGTCGGCTTCATTGCGTCACCACCTGCAGATTCTCAACTGCGGGGGGCTGCATCGATAATTCTGACGTGGCCACTTTCTCCACACGGTGATGGGAAGCCCAGGTACTTTCCTCGAGCAATAGCCGGCTATAGTCTTCCTGCAGATGCCACTGCCCGGCCTCCAGATCCTGCAATTGTGCGTAGAGCTCACGGCAGGCGTGGGAGGAGAAAATTACGCCAAACGCGGAAACCAGAACCAGACCAGCAGCGCCCACCGTCAGCAACAGCGGCGCGCGCGATTCCTCGCGCTGCCGCAGCATCTCGACTGACACCCTCTGGTTTGCCGTCACTGCCTTTCCACCCACTTTCATTTAGCTGATTTTCTCAGCCACCCGCATCACGGCGCTGCGCGCCCGCGGGTTGTCCGCCACTTCCCCTGGCTCTGCCTTTACGGCCTTGCCCACGATTTTCATCCGCTTATCCAGCTCTATGTCCGGTATCGGCAGTCCACGCGGCAAGGCCCTGCCCCGGGCCATGTCGCGCATGTAACGCTTTACAATTCTGTCTTCCAGCGAGTGGAAACTGATCACCACCAACCGGCCACCCACCTGCAACAGGTCAAGGGCGCCATCCAACAGCGCCTCGAGGTCGTCCAGCTCCCGGTTAACCCGGATTCGGATGGCCTGGAACGCCCGCGTTGCCGGATGCTTGTGTCTTTCCCATTTCGGGTTCGCCTCGCTAACCACCTTGGCCAGCCGGCCGGTTGTCTCTATCGGCGCCTGCTCGCGCTCACTGACAATGGCTGCGGCGATACGACGGGCGAACCGCTCCTCACCGTACTCACGCAATACCCCGACAATCTCCTGCTCCCCGGCTACAGCCAGCCACTGGGCAGCTGTTTCTCCGCGGGTGGTATCCATTCGCATGTCCAGAGGCCCATCCTGCTGAAAACTGAAACCCCGTTCGCCATCATCGAGCTGGGGACTGGAAACCCCCAGGTCCAGTAAAATGCCATCAACTGCATCGATCCCCATCCGATGCAGTTGATGGGGAAGCTCAGCGAACGACCCGTGAAAAAATGTGAACCGGGGTTCGCTGTCTGCCAACTGTTCAGCCACGGCCTGGGCAGCCGGATCCTTGTCCACGCCCAGCACCCGACCATGTTCATCGAGACACTCCAATAGGTACCTGCTGTGCCCGCCTCGCCCAAACGTGCCATCGACGTAACACCCCGCCGGTGTCGTTACCAGGGCATCTACCGCCTCGCGTAACAACACTGTCTGGTGCATCGCTGCCTCCACCTAGAGGGTTAGCGTCATTAGTTCGGCGGGGAGTTCCGCCTCTGGTCCCGAATCAACCAGGGCCTTATCGCGCTCTGCCAGCCACAAACCCTCTGACCACAGTTCCAACTTGTTGCCCTGTCCGACCAGCACCAGCTTTTTGTCCAGTTGCGCATAGTCGCGCAGCGGCTGTGGCAACAGCATCCGTCCATTACCATCCAACTCGAGATCGGTGGCGTACCCCAGCATCAGGCGCTGGAAGCGCTTGACCGCTGGATTGAGTGCCGGGAGGCCCTGGATCTCGCCCTCGATGCGCTCCCACTCGGGCAGCGGGTAGATCACCAGGCAGGTGGTCTGGGTGTCGATGGTGACGACGATCTGGCCGGCACACTGGGACAACAACGGCTCGCGCTGACGCGCCGGCATTGCCAGGCGTCCCTTCGCGTCCATATTGATGTGTTGTACCCCACGGAACATGCCGCACTTCCCCACAGAACCGACTTCAAAAACCACAAAAAGCCAGATTTACCCACTTATTTCCACTTTTCGACACTATAGGTCTCCCGTAGAGAAACTGTCAAGGCGCGAAAATCAAAAAAACGCTGATATTTCAGTTAATTAGCGCGCTTTCCTGAGGGATTTAATGGGCGGAGCTGCGTATCCGAATTGGTAAAAATTCACTCAAAACATGCCAGTAAAATCATATCCTAAGGATTTACTTTAACTAAAAGTAAAAATATTTCTTAACAAAGGTGTTTTTAGTAGAAAAACGTCTAAAGAACTTTGGCCGTGGAAGGGGCCAGGGGGCACAGGCCCGGGAGAGCGGGATAACCGGAGAAAACGAGGGGTGATAAAAGGTCATCCCCCCGCCCACAGGCGGGAGGATGATTGTTGAGTCGGTCGATAAGCCGGGTTCTGTCGCGAGCGATCATTCATCTGCGACAGGTGTCACCACCTGCCTGTAGCGACCTACCCGAATCCACTGCGGGCCACAGCTGACGGATTCCTATTTGGTCTTGCTCCGGGTGGGGTTTACCATCGCCACGCCTGTTGCCAGCCGCGCGGTGCGCTCTTACCGCACCTTTTCACCCTTACCCTCCCGCTTGCGCGTTCAGGCGGTTTCCTTTCTGTTGCACTTTCCGTAGGCTCACGCCCCCCAGGTGTTACCTGGCACCCTGCCCTATGGAGCCCGGACTTTCCTCCCCGACACCACGAATCGTGATACCGAAGCGATCGCCTGACCAACTCGGCGGCAAGACTACTCTCCCGGGCAGTATCCCGCAAGCCCGCAGCGGACTCAGTCGGAACGCTGTGCCAACAGGTAGTCGTAAAGCTGATTTTTTTTCAGCCCGCTGAATTCGGCCACGATAGCCGCCGCCCGTTTGCCGGGCATCTCCTGCGCCAAACGCTGCAATAGTGCGGCGAGCCGGGTGTCCAGTTGCGGCTGCCCCGGTGGCCTGCCAGCCACGACCAGCACGATCTCACCACGCTGCTGGTTACTGTCGGCCGCCACGAAGCCAGCCAACTCGACGAGTGGTGCCCGCCGGACTGTCTCGTAGGCCTTGGTGATTTCCCTCGCCAGCACTGCCTCGCGGTCGCCGCCAAAGGCCTCTACCATGGCCTGCAGTGAATCGACAATGCGGTGTGGTGCCTCATAGAAAATCGTCGTCGACTCCTCTGCCGCAAGCTCCAGCAGGCGGGCGGCACGAGCTCCGGCCTTTGCCGGTAGAAAACCCTCAAACACGAACCGGTCTGTAGGCAGACCGGAGACGCAGAGCGCGGCAATGGCGGCACAGGCCCCCGGTACCGGGAAAACTCGAAAACCGGCTTCCTGTACATCGCGAACCAGACGAAAGCCCGGATCCGATATCAGGGGAGTACCGGCATCAGAGACAAGGGCTACGGCCTCGCCCTGGGCCAGACGGGTCAGTACCCGCTCCTGGGCGCCACGATCGCTGAATTCGTGGTAGGCAAAGCACGGTGTATCAATGGCAAACTGCTGGAAAAGGCGTCGGCTGTGACGTGTATCCTCGGCGGCAATCAGGTCGACTGATTGCAAAACCTGGATCGCGCGGCTCGTTATATCGCCTAAATTGCCAATCGGTGTGGCAACAATGTATAACCCGGATTCCACTGAGCCCCCTTATCCTTATAATGATGGCACCATTTATCGGTGTCACGGTTAGCACCCCGTGGCCCCAAAAACAGGCCAAGCAGCATAGCATGACAGCAACCTGGGTAAGACTCTTCAAGCGCGCCGCATTGCCGGCCCTACTCATGACGGGCATTTTACAGGGCTGTGAAAGCACCCCCGAGAAACCGACTGTCCCGGACAAGCCGCCGGTCGTAGAACGACCCGCGAAAAACTATGGCCCACTGGAACTGCCCGCGAGCGAGCACGCGGCGGTGTTCGCCCAGGCCGAGCAGGCCATCGCAGCATTCAACTGGATGACGGCCCAACGCGATTTGGATGCCCTGCCCCAGGACCCACCACTGGGGCTCAACGACGCGGTGTATCAAAACTACCTGCAGGCCCGCATAGATTGGCTGCGAGGTAACCGTGCCAGTGCCGACCAACACCTGCAGGGACAGGCCGGCCGCGGAGCTGCACCGGCCCTGAATAACAAAATCCTGGATTTCCAACGCCAGCTGCTGGCAGACACTGGCGACTACCTCGGCAGTGCCCGCCTCGGCGACCAGCTCCTGCGACAGCCGCAGTCGCCGGAATCTGCCGCTGCGCGCAAACGCGATACCTGGCTGAACCTGATGCGCACTCCAGCCGACAAGCTCAAAACAGAGCGCCAACAAACCACCGACCCACGCTGGCGCGCCTGGCTGGAACTGGCCCAGATCGGCAACGCGATGAGCAGTATTGGCGAACAACAACAGCGGCTGGGCCTATGGCTAACCAGTAATCCTGGCCATCCCGCCTCGCAGCCTTTACCCGGCGGCCTGGACAACTGGCTACAAACACCATCACAGCAGCAACAGGTTGTCCTGCTACTGCCTCTGGGCGGGCGACTGGCCCCCGCCGCGAAGGCGGTACGGGATGGTTACCTGGCCAGCTACTACGCTGCGCGACTGAGAGGAGAAGCTGATTTCGAGCTGCAGGTACTGGATACCGGCCTGTTCCAATCGACCGTAGCGGCCTACGACGCAGCCTCGGCAGCCGGCGCCACGATGGTGATTGGTCCGCTCAGTAAGGAGGCCGTGGAAGAACTGGGCAGTCACCCCGCTAGAGCCGTGCCCGTGCTGGCCTTGAATCGGGTGGACGGCATCATCAATCCGGGCGGCGCCAGCTTCGTCCAAATGTCGCTGGCCCCGGAAGATGAAGCCCGACGGGTCGCAGAACTGGCCTATGGCCAGGGCGGTCGACGAGCGCTGCTGGTGAGGCCGGCTGGCGCATGGGGCAACAAAATCACCCAGGCCCTGCAGTCGCGGTGGACCGAGCTTGGCGGCAGCATTGCCGCAACCGCCCCCTACAGCAGCCAGGAGGACTACTCCAACCGAATCAAGACCGCGCTTGACCTGGCCGAAAGTGAAGAACGCTCGCGCGAAGTGCGCAACATGCTGGCCACCAATATCGAGTTCACGGCCCGGCGTCGACAGGACATCGACGTGGTCTTTCTGCTCAGCCGCAGCGGCCCCGAGGCGCGTTCGATCAAACCCCTGCTCGCCTACCACTACGCCGGCAACCTGCCCGTATTTGCGACTTCAAGTATCTACAGCGGCCTGCCGGATACCCGGGACAAAGACCTCAATGGCATCAACCTGGTCGACATTCCCTGGCTGCTGGGATCCAACCCGGCACTGCGGGTGGCAATTACAGCCGGTGATACCGGCAGCGACAGTTACACACGTCTGAACGCACTGGGTGCCGATGCCTACCGACTGCAGTCCCGGTTCAGCCAGTTGCAGGCAGGGCCCGACGCCCTGGTGCCCGGAGACACCGGTTTGCTGACCCTGGATCCGGGCCAGAAAATGTTGCGAGAACCCCGCCTGGCCACATTTGCCGGAGGCAAACTACAAGCGCGTTGACATAGACTGGCCGTCGACGACGGTGGATGGCTGGCATGAAAACCCTTGGAGACAACTATGAGCAGCGCGCCTGCGACTGGCTGGCAGCCAGGGGCTGGCAACTGCTGGCGCGCAACTACCGCTGTAAACCGGGCGAGATAGACATTGTCGCCATCGATGCGGGCACTCTTGTTTTCGTCGAGGTGCGGGCGCGCCAGCGCGGCCGCTATGCCAGTGCCGCAGCCAGCGTCGACAAACGCAAGCAAAGGCGACTGCTGCAGGCAGCAGACCATTTTCTGCAGTGTCACCGACACTGGCGCCAGCGGCCCTGTCGATTTGACGTAGTCACCTTCGAGCCGCCACAATCCGGTGCTGATATCGAACCGCATTGGATTCGCAGTGCTTTCACCGCCTGATACCACGTATGGACACTATTGATGGATCACTACCAGATTATCTCAGGACGATTCCAGGCGACCATCGAAACCATAGCCCAGTCGGTAGACCTGCTGGCAGAGCCGCTGGCCCAAAGTAGCACATTGCTGACCAGCGCCCTGCTGGCAGATCGCAAGATAATCGCCTGCGGCAACGGACCCGATGCGAGCCTGGCCCAACTGTTTGCCAGCAAGCTTCTGGACCGCTTCGAACAGGAACGACCCGCCCTGCCAGCGCTGGCGCTGGCCGCCGATGCAGCCAGCCTGACTGCCATCGCCCACCAGGAAGGCATCGAGGAAATCTACTCACGACAGATCAGAGCACTGGGACAAGCCGGCGACATCCTGCTCTGCATCTCCAGTACTTTGGCGGCGGCGAGCATCCAACGGGCAGTGACTGCAGCACACGAACGGAACATGGCCGTAATAATTTTGTCTATCACTGCAGACGAGCAACTGCCGGGACTTCTGGCAGACGGGGACATTGCGCTGGTGGCCGACTGCGAAAGACAGTCTCTGGCGGCGGAATTACACCTCATGCTACTCCACTCGCTGTGCGAACTCGTCGACAACAACATCTTTGGTAATTACAACGGAAGCAGTGAATGAAATACTTTGTCTACCCATTGGTTATCTGCGGCGCTGTGCTATTGGCAGGTTGCGGCAGTATGCTCGCCTCGATGGAATCCAACCCGATAGAAGATGACCCCGGTGAGCGCACCATGGGCCAGCAAATTGAGGATGAGAGCATCGAGACCAAGGCCATGGTCAACATCAGGGCCGCTGATGACCGCTTCGACGATGCTCATCTGGTTATCGTCAGCTACAACGGCTACGTATTATTGGCCGGTCAGGTCGCCAATCAGGAGCTGAAAACCCTGGCCACCACCGTGGCCCGCGATGTTCGCGGGGTACGACGAATCTACAACGAACTGGAGATCGCCGCACCGAGCTCGGCAATGACGCGCACCAGCGACACCTGGATCACCACCAAGGTGAAATCCTGGTTGCTGGGCAGCACTGAAACCGAGGGCTTGCGGGTGAAGGTGGTGACCGAAAATGGTGTGGTTTACCTGATGGGTCTGGCCACCCGGGAAGAAGTCGAGCGGGTGGCTGCCGCCGCCGCTGATATCTCCGGCGTTCAGCGCGTGGTCAAGCTATTTGAGATCGTGGATCCAGCGTCTACTTGACGATCTTCAGCGACGGACGCGCTTCCGGCCGAGGGGGTGGCGGCGGCTCGTCGTCCGGCGGCTCAGGGCCTTCAGACGCCTCGTCGGGCTCGAAAACCATACCCTGACCATTTTCGCGGGCATAGATTCCTACCACCGCCGCGACAGGCACCTCGATGTCCGTCGCCAAACCGCCGAAACGGCCATTGAAAGACACCTTGTCATTACCGATATGCAGGTCAATGACCGCACCGGGGGAAATATTCAGCACGATTTGCCCGTCTTTGACGTACTGCCTCGGTACATTCACTCCCGGCACTGCCGCATCCACAAGCAAATAAGGCGTGCAGTCGTTATCCACGATCCACTCGTAGAGTGCACGCATGATGTAGGGGCGACTGGGGGTCACGTGATGTCTGTTGCTCTGCTGGGCGAGTGGGAGAAGGAAGGAGGCGCCAACGCTACAGGCGCATCTCCCGCTCCTGCTCAGACAGGCTTTCCTGGAACGATTCGCGGTTGAACAGCGAGTCCATGTAGGCCAGCAGCGGCTTGGTCTGCTTGCTGGAGCGGATATCTACGCCCAGTGATGGCAAACGCCACAGGATCGGGGCGATGCAGCAATCAACCAGCGTGAACTCTTCGCTCATGAAAAACGGCTTTTCCTCAAAAATGGGGGCGATACCCATAATGCCCTCGCGCAGTTCCTTGATACTCTTATTGACCACGTTGTCACTGCGGGAATGCAGGATTGAGTCGACCAGCGTGCACCAGTCCTTCTCCATACGGTGAATAATGAGCCGGCTCTCGGCGCGAGCTACCGGGTAAACCGGTAACAGCGGCGGATGCGGGAAGCGCTCGTCCAGATACTCCATCATGACCTTGGATTCGTACAGAACCAGATCCCTGTCCACCAGCGTGGGCAGGGAATTATAGGGGTTCAGGTCAGCCAGCTCAGCCGGTGGGTGAAGGCTGTCTGACTCGATCAGGTCGACGGTCACACCCTTCTCAGCCAGGACAATACGCACCCGGTGACTGTAATGACTGGTGCTATCCGAAAAGAAGGTCATGGAAGACCGCTTTGCCACTACGCCCATCAAGGACTCCTCAAAAATCTATTTTCCAATTAACTCGGCGCACACCTTGCAGAACGCGCCGAGGATCAAACCGCTTGTATCGGTTGATCAGTGAACGTCTTTCCAGTATTCGCGATTCAGTAACCAGGCAAACACAAAGAACAGGGAGATGAACAGCAGGGAATAGACCCCTATACGCTGTCGATCGCCTACCATAGGCTCCGCCGTGTAAGCGAGGAAGTTTACCAGATCATAGATGGCCGAATCGTATTCTTCCGGATTCAGCTGGCCGGCCTCGCCGATACGTAGCTGCCCGCAGGGGTCTTCCAGGATATCTTCACCGGTCAGTGGATCGCGCTTGACGCCACCGTTGGAGGCCGTCACTGCGCCCATGGCGCACTCTGGCATACCCTGAAGCTCCAGCAGGGCATGGGGCATACCCACATCCTTGAACACCTTGTTATTAACGCCGTAGGGGCGACTGTCGTCCCGGTAGAAAGTGCGCAGGTAGGTATATAACCACTCCGGCTGCCGGGCACGGGACACCAGGGTCAGGTCCGGGGGCGTGGCGCCAAACCAGACTTTGGCATTGCCCTTATCCATGGCGTTGTGCATCAGCGACCCAATCTTCTCACTGGGATCGAACATCAGGTTGGCCTGAAACAGGTCCTCCGGGATACCGAGATCCTGCGCCACGCGGTTGTAGCGCGAATACTGCAGGGAATGACAACCCATACAGTAATTCATGTAAAGGCGGGCGCCGTTCTGCAGTGACGTCTTGTTGTGAGGATCTACGCTGATCTCATCGCAGGGCATCGAGCCACACTTGAACGCCGACTCGGCACCCACGGCACGCAGCGGCAAAATGGTCAGCGCCAGGATTAACGCCAGCCCGCCCATGCTACCCCAGAAACCTATACCGCCGTCCATGGTGACCCGCTCGGGCACTGGTTTGGTCTTGTCCATCGACGACCAGATCGGCATCAACAGGAAGAAGCCGAAGTAAATGATAGAGCAGATCTGCGCCAGGAAGGTACGCGCTGGCGTTGGCGCCTTGACACCCAGGACGCCCAGAATCAGGAAGGACGCAACAAACAGCACCAGCATCAGCTTGTTGATATTGCCGCGATAACGCCAGGATTTCACCGGGCTGCGATCCAGCCACGGCAACATGAACGGGATAGCGACAGAGGCAGCAAACGCCACGAAGCCCCAGAACTTGTCTGGCACGGCCCGCAAGACTGAGTAAAACGGCGTGAAGTACCAGACCGGCGCAATATGCTCGGGAGTCTTCAACGCATTGGCTTCCTCAAAATTGGCAAACTCGAGGAAGTAGCCGCCCATCTCGGGCATGAAGAACATCACACCGCAGAAGATAAACAGGAATACCGCAATCGCCTGCAGATCATGTACCGAGTAGTAGGGGTGGAAGGCAACGCCGTCCAGGGGAATACCATCAGGCCCCTTGTGCTTCTTGATATCAACACCATCCGGGTTGTTGGAACCCACCTCGTGCAGCGCCAGCAGGTGCAAGACAACCAGTGCCAAAAGCACGATCGGCAGGGCCACAACATGCAGGGCAAAGAACCGGTTGAGAGTTATTCCGGAAATCAGGTAATCGCCACGAATCCAGGTGACGATGTCTTCACCGACCACGGGAATGGCGCCAAACAGGGAAATAATCACCTGCGCACCCCAGTAGGACATCTGCCCCCAGGGCAGCACGTAGCCGACAAACGCTTCCGCCATCAACACCACGAAGATCAACATGCCGAAGATCCAGATGAGCTCGCGGGGCTTCTTGTAAGACCCGTAAAGCATGGCGCGGAACATGTGCAAATAGACCACCACGAAAAACGCGGAGGCACCGGTCGAGTGCATATAGCGCAGGATCCACCCATAGTCGACATCACGCATGATGTATTCAACTGAGGCAAATGCGCCTTCCTGGCTCGGGGTATAGTTCATGGTCAGCCAGATGCCGGTCAACAATTGGTTGACCAGGACCACCAGCGACAGAACGCCGAAGAAGTACCAGAAATTGAAGTTTTTGGGCGCGTAGTACTGGCCCATGTGGGTGTTCCAGGCACGCATGATCGGCAGGCGTTCATCTACCCAGTCGCGCAACCCTATCAACATATTATTCATCAGGCCGCCTCCGTATCCACGCCGATCACAAGCACATTGTCGCCCTCGAAAGAATACGGGGGCACCTCCAGGTTGGCCGAAGCCGGCACGCCGGAATAAACACGACCGGCAAGGTCGAACTTGGAACCGTGACAGGGGCAGAAAAAGCCACCGAGCCACGCGTCGCCACCGAGATCGGCGGCGCCGACTTCAGGACGGAACTTGGGGGCACAACCCAGGTGCGTACACAGACCTACCACAACCAGCAGCTCCGGGCGCAGGGCGCGCGCGTCGCCGGTAATGTATTCAGGCTGTTCCGAAGCGATTGAATCTGGATCTTTCAACTGGTCGTTGAGTGCCGCCAGATCCTCGACCTGGCTGCCGGTGCGGTGCATCACATAAACGGGCTTGCCGCGCCATTCGACCACAATCATCTGGCCTGGCTCGAGCTTGCCGATATCCGCCTTAACCGGCGCGCCGGCAGCCTTGGCCTTGGCTGATGGGTTCCAGGACCCGACAAATGGCACCGCGATACCCACGACACCGGCGACGCCCACTGCGCTAGTGGCGGCGGTCAGGAAGCGTCTCCTGCCGCTGTTTACGCCATCGCTACTCATCTGAATCTCCCTTGCTTTTCGGCTCGAACATAGCCGCGTGCGCCCCTACGGGCAGGACTTTAAGAAACGCGCCAAATGGTAATGATTTTGCCCTGTCGTTACAAGGAAAACGCCTTGATTTAACAGCCTTTTTCACGACAAATAGTACAGTGCAATGCCCTTCGTTGCGGCATAAAAAAACGCCCGCCCTGCTGCCAGGCCCGGACGTTTCCGAATTTTTGGCCGGCCGCAGAGAAGACCGGCAGACAAGATCAACGCTTGGAGAATTGCGGACGCTTACGCGCCTTGCGCAGGCCAACTTTCTTACGCTCGACCTCTCGTGCGTCTCGGGTGACGTATCCAGCGCCGCGCAAGGTGCCGCGCAGTGACTCGTCATACTCAAGCAGGGCACGGGTGATACCGTGACGGATAGCGCCGGCCTGACCGAAACTGCCACCGCCTTCCACGGTTACATTGATATCAAATTTATCATTTAATTCAACGAGTTCCAGCGGCTGCCGCACGATCATGCGGGCTACTTCACGACCGAAGTACTGGTCCAGGGGGCGCTTGTTGACGGTAATGCTGCCACCACCGTTCTTGATGAAGACGCGGGCGGTGGAGGTCTTGCGGCGGCCGGTGCCGTAATATTGGGAAGCTGACATAAATAATATCCGTTAGATGTTCAATGCTTGCGGCTGCTGGGCGCTATGAGGGTGATCGGCACCCGCATACACTTTCAGCTTCCTGAACATGGCGCGGCCCAGAGGGTTGCGCGGCAACATGCCTTTTACTGCACCCTGGATAACGCGCTCCGGGGCCTTGTCGATCAACTTCTCGAAAGAGATTGACTTGAGACCGCCGGGATATCCGGTGTGAGAGTGGTACATTTTGTCGGTTGCCTTGGCGCCGGTGACACGGATCTTTTCCGCGTTGATCACTACAATGTAATCGCCGGTGTCCACATGCGGGGTGTATTCCGCCTTATGCTTGCCGCGCAAACGGTGCGCAATCTCGCTGGCCAGCCGACCCAGGGTCTTGTCAGACGCGTCGACGACAAACCAGTCGCGGGACACTTCTTCTGCTTTGGCACTAAAAGTTTTCATCAATAACCGCCTCTTGGAGGGCTCCAATTTCAAGGAGGCGAATACTACTGAAAGGGCACCCCCTTTTCAAGGACAAAAATTAATAAAAATTCGGCACTTACAGCACCAGCGCCCAGGTCAATAAGGAGATATCGCGAGCACCCCTGAAACCCCCGTCAGCGGCGGGTTTCAGGGCTTGTGCTCACGAGCCAGGTATTCGTGCGATTGCATCTCTTGCAGCCGGGATATGGTGCGCTGGAACTCGAACTCCAGTCGACCGCCACCATACAGTTCCAACAGCGGCCTGTCGGCGGCCAGCACCAGCTTCACATTGCGGTCATAGAACTCGTCCACCAGATTGACAAAGCGCCTGGCCTGATCGTCCGTGTCCACTCCCATCCCGGGCACACCGGAAATGAGCACCGCGTGAAATTCACGAGCCAGTTCGATGTAGTCATTCTGGGAACGCGGTCCGTCGCACAGTTCGGCAAAGTCAAACCAGGCGACATCATCGGCCAGACAGCGGCAGGTCAGGTAACGACCGTTCACCTGCAGCCGCTCCCAGTGCTTGCCGGGGGTCGGTGCAAGCCGGTCGAAGCTGTCACGAAGGCTGCTGTCGGCGCTGTCATCCAGTGGGTAGTGGTACAACTCTGCCTGCTGCAGGGTACGCAACCGGTAATCGACGCCGGCATCGACATTGACTACCTGGGTGTACTTTTCAATCAGCGCGATGGCTGGCAGGAACCGCTGCCGCTGCAGACCGTTTTCATAGAGCTTCTCCGGTACGATATTTGACGTCGCGACCAGGGTCACACCCCGCTGGAACAGCGCCTCCATCAAACCACCAAGTATCATGGCATCAGCGATATCGGTGACAAAAAATTCGTCAAAACAGATGACCCGGGTTTCGTCGGCGATACGGTCCGCGACCATCAGCAGCGGGTTTTTCTCGCCCTCCAGGCTTGTCAGGTCGGCGTGCACACGCTGCATGAAACGGTGAAAGTGCACACGCATCTTGCGCTCAATGGGCAGGCACTCATGAAATGTGTCGACCAGGTAAGTCTTGCCGCGCCCGACGCCGCCCCACAGATAAAGACCAACCTCGGGCTCCACCGGCGTCTTCTGCCAGCGTCGCCAGAACCTGGCGAAGCCGGCATCGGGATCACCACTGGCCAACAGACGGTCGTAGAGATCCTGTAGCAGTGCTACCGCTTTCTCTTGCGCAGGGTCATGGCTGAAATCCTCTCGCTGCAGGTCGGCCTGGTAGGACTCCCAGGGGGTTAGCTTGCGGCTGCTCAAGTTAGATTGCCATCGTCGGACACGGGAATTCCGGCCACTTTACCCAGCGACCCGGCAGTTGGCAACGATCCGGCCTGCAACAATCTATTGCCGGGCGTGCATTGCGGGTATAATCCCCGGGCTTGTCGACCATCTTTTAGAGGACTCCCCTGTGTATAGCCTTACTACTCTTGTCATCGCCGCCGTGGTCACCCTGCTCGTGGGGCTGCTGGCAGGCATACTGGCCGGCCGTCGCACCTCAAAAGAAGGCCAGCGCTATCGTGAAGTAGAACGTAAGCTGGATCAGGTGATGCAGGACAAAAAGACCTTCGAGGACGAGGTCGTGGATCACTTTGCCGACACCGCAAAGTTGCTCAATAACCTGACGGAGAGCTACCGGGACGTACACAACCACCTGGCCACCGGTGCCGCCAGCCTGTGCCAGGGCAAAGGTCCGGTCGCGCTGGGACAACTGGAAAGCCAGGCCGACCCCAACCTGATCCCTGAGCAAATGGCGGATATACAGCCACCGCTGGACTACGCACCGAAGACCTCACCGGACGAAAAGGGCATGCTCAACGAAGAGTTTGGCCTCGACCGCCAACCCACCACGATTATCGAAGAAGAGCAGCCAAAAACCGCCTAGCCGCCGGCCGCACCTCGCCGGCCACACCTCCCTTCGCCACCGGGTTTACACGGGGTTATCGATGTCGATAAAACGATGCTCTATCGCGAACTGTGTCGCCAACTCCTCACCCACAGCCTGAACACCATAGCGCTCGGTGGCGTGGTGACCCGCGGCGATAAAATGAATCCCCTCTTCCCTGGCAATATGAACAGTCTGCTCAGAGGCTTCCCCGGTGATAAACACGTCCGCGCCGGCGGCAACGGCAGCTTCAATATAACCCTGCGCAGCCCCGGTGCACCATGCTACCCGGCGAACACTGCCGTCGGTAGGGCCGATATGCAGGGGCGGCCGACCGGTTAATTCTGCCAACCTGGCGACTAGCGTCGCAACCGGCAATGCTTCGGCCAGCACACCGACATTACCCACTCCCTCGTCGCTGTCCGGGGCCAGCAGGTCTGAACTCTCAATACCCAGCAGGCGACCAAAGCAGGCGTTATTACCCAACTCCGGGTGAGCATCCAGCGGCAAGTGGTAGGCGACCAGGCTGATGTTACTGGCCAGCAGGGCAGCCAGTCGACGGCGCTTCATACCGGTGATGCAGGGGTCTTCTCCCCGCCAGAAGTAGCCGTGGTGGACCAAAATAGCATCGGCTTTCCAGGCTACAGCCGCATCAAGCAGCGCCTGGCAGGCCGTCACCCCGGTCACCAGACGCGCGACCTCTGCCCTGCCCTGCACCTGCAAACCGTTCGGACAGTAATCCCGAAATCGCGCCGGCTGCAGGCGGCCGTCGAGGTGGTTAAGCAATTCCGTCAACTTGGTCGGCATGGTGAATCCCCGTTTGCTGGTGATCGGGCAGATAGGCTGCCGCGGACTGGCGCATACTATACAATGACCCGGCGCTACTGCGTCAGGTACTGCACTCGCATTGCGCCTGTTGCACTGCGCCAGTTGCACTGCGCCAATTGCATTGCGCCAATTGCATTGCGCCAATTGCATTGCGCCAATTGCATTGCGCCAATTGCATTGCGCCACTACATACAGATAGCGATAGAATGAAAGACGGCTTGAAATTTATAACATGGCCAGCCATTGCCGGCCTGCTGGCGGCACTGCTGATACTGGACCGTTGGGTACTGAGCGAAGGCCAGCCGCCCAGCAATGCCCGCAGCATGCCCGACAGCTACAACCTGGCGGTCATGCGAGCGACCCCTGCGGTCGTCAATATATACACGGCGAAGCTGGTGACAACCCGCCGCAACCCGATTCTCGACGAGCTGTTTTTCCGCCAGATGGCACCGGCCCAGCGACAGCGCCAACGACAGCGCGTGGAGCAATCACTGGGCTCCGGGGTCATCATGACCGATAAGGGCCATATCCTTACCAATAATCACGTGATCGACGGCGCTGATGCGATTCAGGTGCTACTGCACGATGGACGTTCGGCGCAGGCGGTCGTGGTCGGCACCGATGCCGATACGGACCTGGCGGTCTTGCGTATCGACCTGCCGGACCTGCAACCGATCACCCGGGGGAATTCAGACCTGGCCAGGGTTGGCGACGTTGTTCTGGCTATAGGCAATCCACTGGGCTTCGGCCACTCGGTGACCCAGGGGATAGTCTCTGCCCTGGGCCGCTTCGGCCTGCAGCTCAGCACCTACGAAAACTATATCCAGACCGATGCCATCATCCACTTGGGCAACTCTGGTGGCGCGCTTATCGACAGCCAGGGTCACCTGCTGGGTATCAATACGCTGATTTATACAGGTAGCAATCAGAACCGAAATTCCGCCACTGGTATTGGCATCAGCCTGGCCATACCGGCTAACCTGGCACTATTTGTCATGCAGGATCTGATCGATTATGGCGAGGTGATTCGTGGCTGGCTGGGCGTGCAGGTCGAACCGCGGCGAACAACGGATGGTGGCGGACAGGCCCTGCTGATCACCGATGTCACACCGGACAGCCCCGCCGCGCGCGCCGGAGCTCGCCCTGGTGATGTGATTACCCATATTGATAATGAATTGGTCGTAGACGGCCGCCAGACCAAGAACAAGATCGCCTTCCTGAGGCCTGGGGACACTATTGAAGTGACGGTTCAGCGCGACAACCAGACTCTGGATCTCAAGGCCATCGTCGGAACCCTGCGCGAGTCCCCTTCGATCTAGTCCTTGTCGGTGGCCTGTTCGCCAGCAGGCGCAGCCGCGGGCAAACGCATTTCAGCACTGCGGGCGTGGGCGGTCAGCGCCTCGCCACGGGCCAGCACAGAGGCGATCTTTCCCAATTCCACTACCCCCTCTTCACTGCACATAATGATCGAGCTGCGCTTTTGGAAATCGTACACGCCCAGCGGAGAGGAAAACCGCGCGGTACCGGCTGTCGGCAATACGTGGTTGGGGCCGGCACAGTAATCTCCAAGCACCTCGGCCGTATAGCGGCCCATGAAAATCGCCCCGGCCTGGGTAATGGCCGGCAGGATAGCCTCGGGGTTGTCCACCGACAACTCCAGGTGTTCCGGCGCCAATCGATTGCTGATCGCTACCGCCTGGTCGAGATCACGGGTCCTGATCAGGGCCCCTCTACCCAATAGCGAAGCGCGGATAATGTCTTCACGCTCCATTCCTGGCAGCAGCCGGTCTATGCTGGCCGCCACCGCGTCGATAAATTCGGCATCAGGGCAGAGCAGGATCGACTGGGCATTTTCGTCGTGCTCGGCCTGGGAAAAAAGATCCATCGCCACCCAGTCCGGCTCGGTACTGCCGTCACAAATGATCAGGATTTCGGAAGGCCCGGCCACCATGTCGATGCCCACCTGGCCGAACAGTTGTTGTTTGGCAGTCGCCACATAGATATTGCCGGGGCCAACAATCTTATCGACCGCTGGTATGGTTTCGGTGCCGTAGGCCAGCGCCGCGATAGCCTGCGCTCCGCCTACAGTAAACACGCGGTTGACGCCGGCAAGATGTGCCGCCGCCAGCACCATATCACTCAACTCTCCGTCCGGTGCCGGCACGACCATGATAATTTCAGGGACACCCGCGACTCTGGCCGGCAGCGCATTCATCAATACCGACGACGGGTAGCTGGCCTTGCCTCCCGGAACATATATACCGGCGCGCGCCATCGGGGTGATTTTCTGCCCCAGCAGATTTCCACCCTCGTCGTGATACTGCCAGCTCTGTTGCACCTGATGCTCGTGGTAGGCAGTAATGCGCTCAGCGGCGTCCGCCAGGGCCCGGCGTTGGGCCGGGTCTATATTTTTCGAGGCCTGCGAGAGGCGCTCGGCAGAAACTTCCAGTTGCGCTACCGAAGCGACACCGAGCCGATCAAAACGTGCGGTGTAATCGAGCACCGCCGCATCACCACGATCGCGGACATCCGCGATGATCGTCGCTACAGTCTCTGCCACCTGAATATCAAGGCTGCCATCCCAAGCCGTCAATGCCTCTAGTCGATCGTCAAAGTCGGCGGCGGTGGCATCCAGGCGCAATATTGGCACTGCTTGCCCGCTCATTGGTCGGCCACCACCTCGGCCAGATCATCGATCAACCGCTGCAACGGGGCGAAGCTGGAGCGCATGGCCGCCTTGTTAACCACCAGCCGCGAGCTGATGGAGGCCACTTCCGCCAGCGGCTCCATGCCGTTAGCCCGCAGGGTATTACCAGTATCGACAATATCTACGATCAGGTCCGCCAGATCCATCATCGGTGCCAGCTCCATGGCACCGTAGAGTTTGATCACATCTGCGTGAATACCCTGCCGCGCAAAGTACCTGCGGGTGATATTCACAAACTTGGTAGCGACGCGGATTCGCGAACCGTTGGCCTGCCAACCCACCGGACCCGCGGTCATCAGCCGACAGCGGGCTATATTAAGGTCCAGTGGTTCATAAAGTCCCTCGGCACCGTGCTCCAGCAGGATATCCTTGCCCACCACTCCCAGGTCCGCAGCGCCATGGCGCACATAAGTAGGCACGTCGGTGCCCCGGATAACGACCAGTTGCAGCCCCTCTCGGCTGGTATCGAAAACCAGCTTGCGACTGCTGTCGATATCCTCAAGTGGCTCAATCCCTGCCGCCGCAAGCAACGGCAGCGTCTCCTTGAGAATACGGCCCTTGGTCAGGGCGATTGTCAGCGGCTTGCTCATATCAGTACAACCAAATCAGGCCGGCAGGCGCCGAATATCGGCGCCCAGCAACTGCAGTTTCTCTTCGATACACTCATAACCGCGATCGATGTGGTAAATACGATCAATTCGAGTCTCCCCCTGGGCTACCAGGCCTGCGATCACCAGGCTGGCCGACGCACGCAGGTCCGTCGCCATCACCGGTGCACCCTGCAGGCTTTCCTGGCCAACGACAATCGCGGTGTTGCCCTCAATAGAGATGTTGGCACCCATGCGATTCATTTCATGGGTCTGGATCAGGCGATTTTCAAACACCGTTTCAGTGACGGTACCCGTGCCTTCTGCGATGGCATTCATGGCCGTGAACTGGGCCTGCATATCGGTGGGAAAACCCGGATAAGGTGCGGTCTTGATACTGATGGCACGGGGCCGCCGGCCATGCATGTCGAGCACTATCCAGTCAGCGCCTGTTTCAATCGTAGCGCCGGCATCTTCCAGTTTGCTCAGCACCACTTCGAGGTGCTCCGGACAGACGTCCCGCAAGCGGATTCGGCCTCCCGTGGCTGCGGCAGCCGTCAGGTAAGTGCCGGCCTCAATACGATCGGGCATAACGTCGTAGGTGCAGCCGTGCAGGGACTCCACCCCGTCAATGACAATGGTATCGCTGCCGTGGCCAGTGATTTTGGCACCCATGGCGATGAGAAAAAGGGCCAGGTCAACCACCTCGGGCTCGCGGGCAGCGTTTTCTATCACGGTCTGCCCCTCTGCCAGGGTCGCAGCCATCATGATGTTTTCTGTGCCGCCCACGGTAACGGTCTCCATCAGGATACGCGCGCCCTGCAGACGACCCTTCACCTCGGCGTTGATATACCCGCCCTCAACAGTGACAGTTGCGCCCATAGCTTCCAACCCACGCAGGTGCAGGTCCACCGGGCGACTGCCAATAGCACAGCCTCCCGGAAAAGCGACATGAGCGCGACCAAAACGAGCGACCATGGGACCCAGCACCAGAATCGATGCCCGCATGGTCTTAACCAGCTCATAAGGCGCCGAGAAATCGGTGAGTTCGTTCGCATCCACTTCGATACTGAGCTTTTCGTCGATGGTCAGCTGCACGCCCATGCAGCCGAGCAGCTCGATCATGGTGGTGATATCGTGCAGGTGCGGCAGGTTGCGGACCGTGGTCAGCTCCGAGCTCAGCAGCGTCGCCGCCAGAATCGGCAAAGCGGCATTCTTGGCGCCGGATATGCGCAGCTCACCGTTGAGCTGGCGACCGCCCTGTATAACTAACTTGTCCAAAATATCTCCAACAACTGCAGCGAGCTCAGGCGTCGGCCAGGCTCTGCCACTGCTCGGGGGTAAAGGTACGGATATTGACTGCGTGAATACTGCCGTCGGCAATTTGCTCGCCCAGTGCAGCATACACCAGCTGTTGTTTCTTTACGGGTCGCAGACCCTCGAACACAGCACCGACAACGGTAATGTCGTAGTTGGCGCCCTCGCCTTGCACATCCACCTGGCAGCCCTGCAATTCTGTCTGGACCAGGGCCCTGACTGTCGCAGCATCCATATCCTGTCTCCGTTTGTCACGCCGGCACGCATTGCCGGGAAAGCGCGCATTTTAGGAGAAAAGCGTGCCGATAGCGAACCTGCCGGTCGCTCAGGTTTCCAGTGCCTCGGTACTCCAGCCGGCGATGACGAGGTCGAGATTGCCCTCGTGTTTGCGGGCTGCAGCCTCGAACTGACTGCGGTAGATCTCACCCAGGTTGACGCTCTCGATGATCATATTGCGCAACTTCCACGCACCTTGTTTGTCGCGACCCATCTGGTAGAGCACCATGTAGGGCTCCGTCGCGTCGCTGTAGATCAGTTGCTGCACGGAAACACGCGATTGGGCGGCCTCATCCGGGCTGGTTTCGCTGACTTCTATTCGCGAGCCGCCGAAGGCCAGTAAACCTTTGCTGTAGGTGCGCACCAGGCCGGTGCGCATCACATCGGTAAACATATCCAATTGGCTGCGCAGCTGCGCCCGGCCACTTTCGTCCAGCGACCGATAGCGTTCAGAGCTGGCGTAAGGCCCCATAACGCTGCGGGCAAAGCCCCGGAAATCGACCACCGGGTCAAGTACCGCAAGTACCTGTTGGTAGTACCGCTCAGGGTCCTCATCCGCATAGGCATGGGCCTCCTGCACCACCTCCATCACTTCCATGGTCGCGCTACGCACCACACTGTGTGCGGTTGTTTCGGCCTCTGTTGCGGCCTCCTGGGCAAAAGCCCCGGGCAGGAACAACGACAAGACCAGGGCGAGGCCCACGGGTAATATTTTGGTCATCAGGCTTTGCCTTCTCCGTAATTTTGCTTCTAACAAACGCTCGGCACTGTATAATCCGCCGTTCGCCTTGCTTATGTTGATCGCTGCAAGGCCCTCAATCAGGGGCTGCAGCTTACTAAGACAACAGTACAAGGCCAACGGTTCAACCGAACTGACATAGCGAATTTTAACAGGAATCGTGCGTACATGCTGATCGCCGCCGCTGCAATTTTAGTCGGCTTTATCGTCCTGATATGGAGCGCGGATCTATTCGTTGCCGGCGCGGCGTCCATCGCCGAAAACCTCGGTATGTCACCTGTCATTATCGGCCTGACCATCGTCTCAATGGGAACATCGGCCCCGGAAATTTTAGTCTCCATTACTGCAACGGTAGCCGGGGCTGGTACGTTAGCCATTGGCAACGCCATCGGCTCCAACATCGCCAACGTCGGCCTGGTGCTGGGTGTGACGGTTATGGTGGCGCCGCTACACGTACACCCGAGCTGCATGAAGAAAGAGATGCCGATCCTGCTGGCAGTTACCGTGGGTGCCGGCCTGCTGCTGGTCGACGGTAGCCTCAATCGACTGGATGGCTGCCTGATGCTCGGCTGCCTGGTGCTTATCCTCCTGCACATGATGCGCACCCAGTCGCAGGACGAGGTACTTATCGGCGAAGCCGAGGAAGAGCCCCTGCCTGGCTTGAGCCCGGTCAGGGCCTGGTTAACCTTCGCATGTGGCCTGCTTTTACTTATCGCCAGCTCCAGGCTGCTGGTCTGGGGTGCCACCGAGGTAGCTGAGATGCTGGGCGTCTCGGAACTGATCATCGGACTCACTATCGTCGCCATTGGCACCAGCCTGCCCGAGTTGGCGGCAACGGTAGCCAGCGCCCTGCGTGGGCACACCGAGATCGCCGTGGGCAACGTAATCGGCTCCAACCTGTTCAACTTGCTGGCGGTAATGTCGATCCCCGGGCTGCTGACGCCGCTGGCTTTGTCGCCGGAAGTGTTGGAACGCGACTACGCCGCCATGACGATCGCCACTGTCATGCTCGCTATGGCCGTCTACTTTGGCCGACTCCGAGAGTCGGCTCGCCCGGGGCATTCCTACGTGGGCAGATCTGTCGGGGCGGTGTTACTCACTTTCTACGGCCTGTATTATTACCTCCTGTACGTAACTATCTAGGACATCAAACAACGATATGGCGGAGCAGGCCTCCAGCAATTTTATTTCCTCGGCCCGGCGCACGGTTAAGATGGAAGCCGAAGCGGTCGCTGAGCTTGAGCAGCGCATCGATCGGGAGTTTGCCAGGGCCTGCGAACTGTTGCTGGCCACGCCTGGCAGAGTCATCGTCACCGGCATGGGAAAATCCGGTCATATTGCCAACAAGGTGGCCGCGACCCTGGCCAGTACCGGCACGCCTTCATTCTACGTTCATCCCGGCGAGGCCAGTCATGGCGACATGGGCATGATCACCGCCGACGATTCAGTGCTGGCACTGTCTAACAGCGGCAGCACGCCAGAGCTAATGACCCTGCTGCCACTGCTCAAGCGTCAGGGCAACACCCTCATCAGCATGACCGGCAACCCGGAATCAGAACTGGCGAAAGCCTCCGATGCCCACCTGGACAGCTCGGTTGCCACCGAAGCTTGCCCGCTCGACCTAGCACCTACCTCCAGTACCACCACCGCGCTGGTGATGGGAGACGCCCTCGCCATTGCCCTGCTGGAGGCTCGCGGGTTCACCGCGGAAGATTTTGCCTTTTCTCACCCGGGCGGCACTCTGGGGAGAAAACTCCTGCTCAAGGTGTCTGATGTCATGCAGTCAGGGGGCGAACTGCCCACAGTTGCTCCGGCGACGATGATGGCAGATGCCCTGTTCGAGATCAGCAGTAAGGGACTGGGCATGACTACCGTGATCGATGACAACGGCGGGCTGATGGGTGTGTTCACCGACGGAGACCTGCGCCGGGCGCTGGACGCCAAAACTGACCTCAACAGCACGCCCATCGCCGACCTGATGTCGACCAGTGTCAAAACGGTGACCAGCGATATGCTGGCCGCGGAGGCCCTGCGCATCATGGAAGAAAACAAGATCAGTTCGCTGGCTGTGGTCGACCGGGACAGCCGACTGACGGGTGTGGTTCATCTGCTAAGCCTGTTGCGGGCTGGCATAGCCTGAGGCGCGGGCCAATGGACAGGGAGTTACAGGCCAGGGCTGCCGCTATTCGCTTACTCGTACTCGACGTTGACGGTGTGCTCACCGACGGTCGCATTTATTACGGCAACTCCGGCGAAGAATTGAAAGCCTTCAATATAAAAGATGGCCTGGGTATCAAGCTACTGCAAGGCGCCGGGGTCACCGTGGCGATCATCACTGGTCGTAGCTCCGATATTGTCCAGCGACGGGCCACTGAACTCGGCATCAGCGAAATCATACAGGGCCGTGAGGATAAGATTATCGCCCTCCAGCAGCTCACCCAGCGACTGACTATCGACCTGAGCGAGTGCGCCTACATGGGAGACGATCTGCCTGACCTGGCGGCCATGCGTGCGGCCGGCATTGGCATGACCGTGGCTGACGCAGCCACCACCGTGGCCAACCATGCTGACTGGCAGAGCCAGTCAGCAGGTGGGCAAGGGGCTGTGCGGGAGGCCTGTGAGTATCTGCTGGCGGCTCGCGACGCACTGGGCAATGCCGAGGCGGACTACCTCTAATGCCGCGCCCCTTCCTGCAGCTATTGCTGGCTCTTGCGCTGGGGCTGGCGGCCAGTTACTACTGGGAGCCCAAGGCCGGCAAAGCACCGGATCCCGAGACGACCGCGAGACAACAGTCACTGCCAAAAAATTATCTCGAGAACACCCGCACCTGGAGCTACGATGAGCACGGCCAGCTCAGCGAAATCCTGGAGGCGGCCAGCGCGGAACATTTTCCCCAACGCAACGAATCACTGCTGGAACAACCGCGCTATTATTCACACCATGGCGATGACCGCACCTGGTCTGCACAAGCTACCCGCGGGCGCTATGTTCACAATGAGGAATTGCTGATCCTGCGTGACGGGGTAGACCTGACCAACGACCAGACCGGCGGCAGGCTGACCAGTGAATCAATCACGCTCAACCTGGTCAAAAAAACAGCGGGATCGTTGGTGCCGGTGCTGATCACCCAGGGCCCCCACCAAACCCGGGCAGACGGCATGTTGGCCCACCTGGACCTGGAACAAATACGATTGTTCAACAACGTGGAGAGCACCTATGTCCAACCGCAGCCCTGATCGAGGCGTGTACGCCTTGCCCAGAAGCGCCGGCGCACTGTTGCTGGCTATGCTTTTCGCTGCCTTCAGCGGGTCCACTCTGGCTCTCCCTGACGATCGCGAACAGCCCATTCGAATCACCGCCGACCAGGCACTGCGCGATGAAAAGCAAGGTTTTACCGAGTACACGGGCAATGTCCGTATGGACCAGGGCAGCCTCCACATTGAAGCCGACAAAATCACCATCTATCACGTCGAGGAAGAAGCGGACAAAATTGTCGCCGAAGGCGCGCCGGCACACATGCAGCAACAACCCGAAGTGGGCAAAGGCCTGATGCACGCCCGAGCCAACATTATCGAGTACTACAAGGCGGAAGACCGGGTTCATCTGCGCGACAACGCCCAGGTCGAGCAGGACGGTTCTACGGTAGCCGGGGACACCATCGACTACTTCATCACCGAACAACTGGTGCGGGCTGATTCCAATCAGGCGGAGAGCAGCAGTCGGGTTGAGGTCGTTATACCCGCCCAGGTTGTCAATGAACAAGAGAGCGACAGTGGCCCGACTGACAGCGAATAACCTGGCCAAGGCCTACCGCGGTAGGGAAGTCGTCAAGGACGTCTCCATCGACCTGGAAAGCGGCCAGGTCGTGGGACTATTGGGGCCAAACGGCGCCGGCAAAACGACCTGCTTCTATATGATCGTAGGTATCATCAACGCCGACCGCGGCGCAATCGAGATCAACGGTAAAGACATCACCGCCCTGCCGATGCACGAACGTGCCAGACGCGGCATAGGCTACCTGCCTCAGGAGGCCTCGATCTTCAGGAAGCTTACCGTCGGCGACAATATCATGGCCATCCTGGAGACCCGACCAGACCTCAGCCGCGACCAACGTCATCAACTGCGCGACCAACTGCTGGAAGAGTTCAACGTCACCCATCTGCGCGATAGCCTCGGCCAGTCACTGTCTGGTGGCGAACGCCGCCGGATCGAGATCGCCAGGGCGTTGGCCACAGAACCAGACTTCATCTTGCTGGACGAACCCTTCGCGGGCGTCGACCCCATCTCGGTTAACGACATCAAGCAGATAATCCGCCACCTGCAAAGCCGTGGTATCGGGGTATTGATTACCGACCACAACGTCCGCGACACCCTCGACATCTGCGAGAAGGCGTTCATCGTCGGCGAAGGGCATATCATTGCCGCCGGTAGCGCCGACGACGTGCTGGGCAATGCCCGGGTCAGGGAGATCTACCTCGGAGAGCAGTTCAGGCTCTGATTACCCCGCCGCAGGTTTATAAGCAATAAACGCGCCAATATGGTTGCCAGCTTCCATAGGCCGGCGATACACTGCAAGAACTGTACCTAAGTACCAGGAAACGCGTAACGCCACTCGATGAAGCAGTCGCTACAGCTAAAACTCGGCCAACAGCTGACCATGACGCCTCAGCTGCAGCAGGCTATCAAGCTACTGCAGCTCAGTACGCTGGACCTGCAACAGGAGATACAACTGGTCCTGGACAGCAATCCGCTGCTGGAAGTCGCCGAGGAAGATGGCGAGGCGGCTCCCGCGGAGCCGGAAGTCAGGGAATCGGCCAGTGACGGCCCGATGGAGAGCATCGACGCAGAAGCCAACGAAGCGATCACCCCCGATAACGACTGGTCTGACTCAATGCCCGACGACCTCCCTGTCGATACCCAGTGGGAAGACCTGGTGCCATCCTCAGCGCCGCCTCCGGCACCGGCAGAATCATCAGACTACGACCTGGACGGCCGCAACAGCAGCACGGACAGCCTGCGCGATGAGCTACTTTGGCAACTGGGCCTGACCCGGCTGTCAGATACTGACCGGGTTATCGCCCTGACAATCATCGATGCTACCGCCGACAATGGCCGGCTGGAAGCCAGCGTCGAGGAACTCCATGAGCAGCTGGCTGAAGAGTTGGACATAGAGCTCGACGAGGTCGTGGCCGTACTGCATCGTCTGCAGCGTTTCGAGCCCACCGGCGTCTGCGCCCGCGACCTGCGCGAATGCCTGCTGATCCAGCTGCAACAACTGTCCGCAGACACACCCTGGCTGGAGCAGGCGCGGGTGTTGATCAATCGCCATATTGGCCAGCTCGGCAGTGGCGACTACGCCCAGATACTGCGGCGTACCCGGCTAAAGGAAGAGGAGCTGAAGGCCGTGCTGGCACTCGTGCAAACCCTCGACCCGTATCCGGGGGAATCCATAGGCGAAGACAGTACCGAGTACATTGTACCCGACGTCTTCGTCAGCAAGCGCAACGGTCGCTGGGTGGTTGAACTTAACCCGGACATCGCCCCCCGCTTGCGGATCAACAACGAATACGCCAGCCTCATCAAGCGAGCTGACGCCAGCAGCGACAACACGTTTCTGCGGGACAATCTGCAGGAAGCGCGCTGGTTTCTGAAAAGCCTGCAAAGCCGCAATGAGACCCTGATGAAGGTTGCCAGCAAAATCGTCGAGCGACAGCGGAATTTTCTCGAATACGGCGAAGAGGCCATGAAACCGCTGGTACTTCATGACATCGCGGAAGAGGTGGAAATGCACGAATCCACTATTTCCAGGGTCACTACCCGCAAGTACATGCATACCCCTCGCGGTATTTTTGAGCTGAAGTACTTTTTTTCCAGCCACGTCGCCACGACATCAGGGGGCGAGTGCTCATCCACCGCTATTCGCGCCCTTATCCGCAAACTGGTCGCCGCCGAAAACCCGCGCAAGCCACTGAGTGACAACAAGATCACGCTGTTACTGGAAGAACAGGGTATCCAGGTGGCGCGGCGTACTGTCGCGAAATACCGCGACACACTTTTTATACCGCCCTCAAACGAGCGCAAGAGATTGGTCTAGACTTACTTAGAGAAGAGTATCTACAAGCGCAACCTGTACGCGGTGGTGAGCCACCGATTATCACCTGAAGAGGAGTTTCAAATGCAATTAAATGTCAGCGGTCACCATGTGGAAGTGACAGAGCCCCTAAGGGAATATGTAGGGAGCAAATTCGAGCGCCTGCAACGACACTTCGACCAGATAACCAACATTGAGGTCACCCTGATCGTAGAAAAACTGGTCCAGAAAGCCGAGGCCACCATACACATATCCGGGGCGGACATCTTTGCGGCCGCCGAGTCGGAAGACATGTACGCCGCGATCGATGCACTTGCCGACAAACTTGATCGCCAACTGATCAAACACAAAGAAAAATCACGGGGCCACTGACTAATATCCTATGCAACAACTCGCTCAACTACTGACCCCGGCGCGAACACTGTGCCGGGCCCCGGGGATCAGTCGCAAACGACTGTTCGAGACTATCGCCAGCGTGATCGCACAAGACCAGCTATCACTGCCTTCGGAGGACATTTTCAGCCAACTCATTGCCAGGGAAAAACTCGGCAGTACGGGTCTGGGCAAGGGTATTGCGATACCGCATTGCCGTATCGAAAACTGTACTCACCCCTTGGGCACACTGGTGACGCTGCAAGACCCCATCGACTTCGACGCACCGGACAACCAACCGGTTGACCTGCTATTTGTCCTACTGGTACCTAATGAGGCCCACCAGTTGCACCTGGACATTCTGGCTAATGTGGCCGGTCTGTTCAGCCAGGACAGCTTCTGTGAAGCCTTGCGCGCCGCCGGGGACAACGCCCAGCTGCACGAGATAGCAACGACCTGGCCTGAGCAGTAGGTCGATCATGCAACTGGTCATCATCAGCGGACGGTCTGGCTCCGGCAAAAGCACGGCACTGCACCAACTCGAAGACGAAGGTTACTACTGCATCGACAATCTGCCGGTGGCCTTGTTACCGGCCCTGATGACAGAAGCGGGTCGCGCCGAATTTGAGCATTTCAAGGGCGCGGCGGTGTGCATTGACGCTCGCAATGCCTGGAAGGATCTGGAAAACTTCAGCGCCATTCTCGCATCACTACCGGACACGGTAGAGACCCGCATTCTGTTTCTGGACGCACAGGACAACGCGCTGATAAAACGCTTCAGTGAAACCCGGCGCCGACACCCCCTGAGCAGTAACGAGATACCCCTTGCCGAGGCGATCGAGCGCGAGCGAGTATTGCTGGAGCCCATCGCCGCTTCGGCCTCACTGGTTCTGGACACCAGTCAGCTCACGATTTACGAATTGCGCGACGCTATTCGCGAACGACTGGTTGGCGCAACGGCCGGGGTGATGTCGATCCTCATTCAATCTTTTGGTTTTAAACGGGGTATCCCGGCAGATGCCGACCTGGTGTTCGATCTGCGCATGCTACCCAATCCACACTGGGTAAAAGCCCTTCGACTGAAAACCGGCCTTGACCCGGCGGTTGCCGAGTTCCTTGAAGCCCAGGAAATCACCGGCGACCTGTACCGGGATATCTGCCATTACCTGGACAATTGGCTGCCGCACTACAGCGCCAGCAACCGCAGTTATATGACAATTGCGCTGGGTTGTACCGGTGGCCAACATAGGTCAGTATATTTATCCAATCGGCTTTTCCAGCACTATAGCCAGCACTACGAACACATTCACATCAGGCACAGGGAACTGCAATAGCAGACGGCTAGTGATCCAGACTCAGGTAACCATCGTCAACAAACTCGGTCTGCACGCGCGTGCAGCGGCAAAATTTGTCGGCTGCGCCTCCTCGTTTGCCAGTACGATAAAGGCAGGCAAAGCGGGCAATCTGGTCGATGGTAAAAGCATCATGTCGGTCATGATGCTGGCCGCAGGAAAAGGTACCGAACTCGAACTGCACATCGAAGGTAACGATGAAGATGCCGCCCTTGAGGCCCTGACAGCACTCATCGCCGACCGATTCGGCGAAGAAGAGTAATACTGCCGAAAGCAGTGACCCCCCGGCCGTTGTTGTAATCACGCGATTACCGGATAATTATCCTCTCGGGCCGACATGCGCTGAGACTGATCATCGCGGACTATAACAATGGCGCACGCTACGGACACTACCCAGAAGCAACTCGACAAGCTGTCGCTGGCCTTGGACAGCGGCACGCTGGTGGACGTCCGACGGATGCTCAATGGCCTGTCATCCGCCGATGTCGCTCACCTGATTGAATCGTCGCCACCCAGGGTACGCCACGTGCTGTGGAAGATGGTGGAGTTCGAACGCGAGGGTGAGATTCTCAACGAACTTAGCGACGAGCTGCAGTCCCACTTTCTCAGTGATATGGATGCGGCCGAAGTTGCCCAGATAACCGAAAGACTTGAGGATGACGATGTCGCCGACATCCTCCAGCAACTGCCGGACCGGGTCACCCGCGAAGTACTCGATGCGATGGATCAGCAGGACCGCGCCCGACTGGAAAGGGTGATGCATTTCCCGGACGATTGCGCCGGCGGCCTGATGAACACCGATACCATCACGATCCGCGCCAGGCTGACCCTGGAGGTGGTGTTGCGCTACCTGCGGCGCCATGAAGAAATCCCGGCTATGACCGACAACCTGATCGTGGTCAATCGCAACGATCAGTACATCGGCCTGCTACCCCTGCGCACCTTGCTGGTTTCGGACCCTTCGGCCTCGGTTCGCGAAATGATGCTCACCGATATCGAGCCGATACCCGCCTACCTGCCCGACGACGAGGTGGCCCGGTTGTTTGAACGTAACGACTGGGTCTCGGCGCCTGTTGTTGACGACAGCGGTAAGCTGTTGGGTCGAATCACCATCGACGATGTGGTCGATGTGATCCGCGAAGACGCTGACCACTCACTGATGTCCATGGCCGGGCTGGACGAAGACGAGGATACTTTCGCGCCACTACTTAAGGCCGCGCCCAGGCGAGCTATCTGGCTGGGTGTGAATCTCATTACTGCATTTATAGCAGCCTCCGTCATCAATATGTTTCAGGACACCATCGAGAAGGTCGTCGCCCTGGCGGTACTGATGCCGATTGTGGCTTCCATGGGCGGCGTCGCCGGGACCCAAACGCTGACCGTTCTGGTTCGCGGGATAGCGCTCGGTCAGGTTACCCGCTCCAACCAGGTCTACCTGATAACCCGGGAACTGATGATCGGTGTGCTCAATGGCATGCTCTGGGCTGGAGTGGTCGCCGTCGCTGCCTCATTGTGGTTCGACGACTGGAGTATCGGTTTTATCATCGCTGCAGCGATGGTCATCAACCTGATAACAGCGGGACTCAGTGGCGCACTGGTACCATTGGCAATGAAAAAGCTGCAAATTGATCCCGCCCTCGCCGGTGGTGTCGTTCTCACCACAGTGACCGATGTTGTAGGCTTCATCTCTTTCCTTGGACTGGCGACCCTGTTTTATGCCTGACTATAACGGCAAGGAAGAGGCCGACGACGAGATACTGCCGCCCAGCAAATCCGCCCTGAAAAGGCAGATGACCGCACTGCAGCAACTGGGGGAGTCACTGGTCGCGCTCAGCGACAAGCAACTGCAGAAAATACCTATCGCCGAAGACGACCTGAAAATTGCGATAGCTGAAACGAAGCGGATTACGTCTAACAGCGCCAGGCGCCGTCACATGCAGTATATCGGCAAGCTCATGCGCAATATCGATCCCACCCCGATTGAGGCAGCGATGGGGGCATTGCATGCCAGCCGCCAGGCAAGCGCCGATACATTTCACGAACTGGAAAACCTGCGCGACCTGATCCTGGCCGAGGGCGACAAGGGGATACAGCAGGTTATGGAGCGCTGGCCTGCTGCCGAGCGGCAGCAGTTGCGCCAGCTGCTTTTACAGCATCAACGCGAGCAACAAAAAGGTAAACCACCAGCCGCCAGCCGCAAACTTTTCCGCTACCTGCGGGAACTGCAGGACGATCAGGGCTGAGTTCAGATATAAGCCCAACTACCGTTTTAGGCCCTGAAAAAAACCGTTTTTAGCCCTGAGCGAGCATCTGACTACTCTTGAGCAGACGGCTCTGTCACCTTATCCGCGGTTGGCGGTGCATTGGGATCTTCCGGCATGATGTTTAACCCTACCCCGTCGGTATCGTCGAAAACCCTATCGAAAGCCACCTCGGGATCTTCGAGATTACCGGTGATACTGTAAACGCCACTGGAAAAACGGTTAACCTGCTTTTCAAACACCTTACTCACCACGAACACCCCCGCAGCCACCGGCAGTCCAGCTGCCAACGCCGCCACCCACGGCAAGTTATTGGCTACCGGCAAGGTAACCACCAGCTCGCCATCTACTGTTTGTGGTTCCGGTGCGTTATCCAGGTCGACAAGGCCAGTGAAACGAAAACCGCTGGAAGCACCCTTTACATCGATAGCATTGACCTCCAGCGTCCCGCTATGAAAATGGGCTTCTGCGTCCACTGAGTCGAACGGTATTCCGGATTCGAACATATGAGTGAGGCTAAGCCGCCTGATGACGCCGGCAAAATTGAGCAAACTCACCACGCGCAACGTGCCGGAGGCCCCTTCAGGCGCCTCCAGAAACCGGCCATCGCGGGCTTTTAGCAGCAACTCACCCTGCGAGCTGGCCAGGGCGAAATTCTGCGGACCACCAGGCCACTGAAGATCAAGCTTTACAGAGCCTCGACTAGACTGCAAAACCCGCTGGTAGTTGAGCTTGGCAAACACATCGCCAAGGTCTTTGAAGATAAACAAGCCTTTAAACTGGCTACTCGCCGGATCGCCCTGCTGCCAGCTGAAACTGCCGGGACGCTCCGCAGTGAGCACCAATCCACCAAAATCCGCGGTAATATCCTGCGCCGTCAACATGTCGCCATCGGTGGCCAGCTGAAAATCAAGCTCGCCCAGCAGTAGCTCATCGTTGCGCAGGGCCGCGACAGAAACAGCCAGATCTGGCAGTTCCAGGGGCCCCCCAGCCCTCTCTGTATCACTGAAAGCGAGGCTGTCGAGACCCGCAAGATCAACATGAGCGATCTTCAGGTCCCCCACCTTCATGTCCTTATCCAGCGTAAGCTCACCTTCGAACCAGCTGTTTTGCGCAGCGAGCCACCAGTCACCCTCGGCCTCACGTTGGCGCAAACTCAACAGCACATCGGTAAATTCCTGACCCCAGATACGGAAGCGATCAGCCTGCAATGCATCAACTTCAAACGCTATTGTGAGTGCCGGAAGTGCGTCATCGCTATCGGCTCCCGAGCTTGTTGCCGTAAAATAGGTGTCGGCAAACGCCTTCCATTGCAACTCATCGATCAGGCCCGCATGGCCTCCGACCAGTAAAGTGCCGGCTTTTACCCGAGCACTTTCGGCGCCAAAGGCGAGGGAGGCACCCTTGAACCCACCACCCGATACGTCCAGAGCGAGCTGCAACGCATTATCTACGTCGAAGGACAACACCATGTTGCTCGCGTCCAGCGGCATACTGAAGGTGAGCGGCAAGGAGTCCTCGGCAACCTTGGCAAAAGGCTCGGGTAAATCCAGGGCAACGCCAACCAGTTCCGTCGACCCGGTCAGAAGGGGGGGCTCACCCGGCAGCACAGTCACCAGCGCCGAAACATCGGTGCGTCCTTCAGCGAACGCTAATTGGGGGAGTTGCTGCCAGTCGCGAATGGCGGCCACATCTACAGGCCCTTGTAACCGCACCAGTACGGGCGATACCTTCGGGTCGTAGAATATATCTGCAGCCAGCTCTTCGACGCCTCCCTGCACAAGCTGCGCGGTCAGTGGCTGGTCCCACAGTTGCCCGCTCAAGGTATCGGCAGACAAGCCGCGAGCCGAGCTGTAATTCAACTCACCGTTAAGCGCGGTGATAGGCAGCTCCCCGGGGCGAATGAGCAGATCCACATCGCGCAGGCGTGCATCCACTGCGACAACAGGCGCCTCGGAGCTATCACCGAGGTTCATCTGCAGCTCCAGGGCTGTCGTCAGGTCACCGGCCATCTGCCAGTTACTGAATACCTTGCCAACGATAGTGGTCAGGGGTGAGTTATTGATAACTTTCAGTCCATCACTGGCTTCGCCGCGCATGCTGCCCGCGATAGCCAGTTGCATCTTCTTATCGCGCCCCAACCAGGCTTCAGCAGACAGGTAGTCGAGTTCGGTCTCGTAAAGCTGGGCGCGCTCGGACCAGACGCTGACATTGGTATCATCAATCAACACCAGCCCCGCGAGATTACTGACTTCGGGCCAGGACGGGTGATAATTGAGCCGGGTATCCGAAACATCAAAAAATAGCTGGACGGTGCGATGCTCGGGCAATGTTTTGCGCAGGGCCCCACGCCACAGGAAAGCGCCGGTCTCCACTTTGCCCTCACCGAGGCTGCGCCGAAGCCAACCAAGCAGCGCTTCATTAAGTGTGTAGGGGAGGTACTTGGTCCGGTGAATGGGGTGAGTGTCCGTCAGGCCCACCATCAGCTCCATTTCGATGCCCACCGGTGTCTTGCTGAAAGGAACACTAAGGCCGAACAGTGCACTGGCGGTCCCTTCCACACCCGAAGCTGTTACCAGGCCACTACTGAGGGACAGACCATCCTGGTCCCAATCGATATTGATCGTTCCGAACAGGTCATCATAGAACAGGGGATCTGCATACAGCGCGGGAAAATCGAGACTGAACTGCTGGCTGTCTACAATAACCTCGCCGCTGCCGGGTTCCACAGTCAGGTAACCCTGCCCCGACTTGACGCCCGGAGCCCCCTTCCAGGACTGTACAGCCAGCTCGTCAAAGTTCGCCTCCAGAGTCCAGCCGCCGGACAGGTCGCGGTAGTCGTCCAAACTAAACTGCAGGCGCCGCAGCCAACCCTTGGGCTGCAGTGTTTGCAGCACATCCGCCAGCTTTGGCGGCACCGCCGCCAGTCCTGCGATAAACGCATTAACCTGCGCCAACTGCACCTCGGTAGCACGCAGCCGCAGCGAATCTCCCCAACTGTCCATCTGCAAACGGGGTAACTCAAGGGTCTCCCCGCCCTTGGTCAGCGAGAGGTCGCTGGCAAACACCGTCCAGCGGTTACGTTGCTGCTGCAGCGTCGCCTGGAAAGCCAGACTGTCGACGGGTATGGTACGACCCTCCTCGATCAAGTTAATTGTCAGTTGCCCGGCCTTCACAGTCGCTTCAACAGAGGGCTCGCCAAACTTCCAGGCCACCCAGGCCGCCAGCGACACAGCGCCATCGACCTGCACCTGACTGCTGGCGGCCGCCGGCACCAGATCACGCAGGGCCGTCAGTGAAGGCATGTCGACCTCAAGATAGAGATCGCCGCTGTAAGTGCGCGAATCGAAGGGATTACCGACACCATCAGCCCTCGCTGAAATGACGGTCCCCGTTGTCGAAACCAGCCGCGCACTCAGACGGCGGTGTATCCCCTCCCGATTGAGCTGCAGGTTCAGGTCAAGGGAACGCCGTTCGCCGCCCGGCAGGCTGATATCAAGATAGTTTTCGAGGAGTACCACCTGTTCAACATTGCCCAGAAAGTCCTCCAGCCAGTCAGCAAAATTACCCCCGCCGCTGGCGAACCCGGTAATCCGAAAGCGACCACCATCATCAATCTCGCCTTGCAAACTGAGGCCACGCAGCTCGAGTCGGTGACCATGCAGCCTGCGTGTGCGCAGCGACTCCAGGGTATCCAGGGCAAGGCGCCCTTCTACCAACTCGACCGGCGTTTCCGTGCCGTCGGGAAATGTCAGGCGCAATCCTCGCAGCACCAGTTCCGGGGTAAATGAATGCCACTCGCCGTTCAAGTGCTCGGCTTCGATGCGAAACGGTAACCGGGTATTGAGCTGCTGTAGGATCTCATCCTTGTAGGCGCCAACCGTGGACATCAGGAAACGGCCAAGACTGACATAGACAGCCAGGACCACGACACCGGCAACCAGCGTGATCCAAAGTATCTTGCTCAATTTCTTAAAGTAGGTGTGTTCCAATCGTCTTCTCACGCCGGCCGGGCTGGTGTCTCCCGTCCCTGTTAGAGCAGCACTATATCGAAGTGTTCCTGACTATAGGTAGGTTCTACACGGAAACTCAGGGTTTTGCCGGTAAATTCTTCCAGATCGGCCACGTGTGCCGACTGCTCATCGAGGAGCAGGTCGACGACGTCCTGGGACGCCAGCACTCGAAGATTGCTATTTTCGTAGGCGCGGGCATCTCGCATGATCTCCCTGAGGATCTCAAAACAGACAGTTTCAGGTGTTTTCAACACGCCGCGGCCCTGACACAGCGAGCAATCCTCACACAGTAGCTGTTCCAGACTCTCCCGACTTCGCTTGCGGGTCATTTCCACCAGCCCAAGCTCGGATACGCCGGTGATACGCGTATGGGCGGGATCAGTCACCATGGCCTTCTCCAGCGCTCGATGCACCTGGCGCCTGTGCTGGGCATCCTGCATGTCAATAAAATCGATAATGATGATACCGCCCAAATTGCGCAACCGCAGCTGACGGGCCAACGCGGTTGCGGCCTCCAGGTTGGTCTTGAACAGGGTTTCCTCGAGGTTGCGACGCCCGACGAATGAACCTGTATTCACATCGATGGTGCTCATGGCCTCGGTCTGGTCGATAACCAGGTAGCCACCGGAGGCCAGATCTACCCGACGCAACATCGCCTTGCGGATCTCGTCCTCGACACCGTGCAATTCGAACAAGGGCCGCTCGCCGCCATAGTGCTCAAGCGTAGTGGTCACCTCCGGCACATATTCCTGACAGAAAGCGTGCACTGCAGTGAAGGTCTCGCGGCTGTCAATCCTGATACGCTCGACGCCGGGTCGAGCCAGGTCGCGCACTGCCCTGAATGCCAGGGACAAATCCTCGTGCAGCAACTGTGGGCCCCGGACCTCGCCCCCTCGCCTGTTCAACGAGGACCACAAACGACTCAGAAAACGCAGGTCGGCTGCAATTTCCTCCAGGCCGATACCCTCGGCGGCGGTGCGCAGGATATAGCTGCCCCGTGCGGGTATATTTTCTTCAGACAGCGCCTCGCGTAACAGGTCCTGTAACCGCCTGCGCTCCTGTTCGTCGTCAATTTTCTGGGAAACACCAACATGGTCACCAGCGGGCATATACACCAGGTAACGGGCTGACAACGACAGCTGTCCCGTCAGCCGGGCGCCCTTGCTGCCCAGGGGGTCCTTGGTAACCTGCACAATGACCTGTTGTCCCTCGCGCAGGTGGTCGGCTATCGCTTCATTGGCCGAATTGTCACCGCCGACAAGGTCGGCAACGTGAATAAAGCTGTTGCGACCAGTACCACAGTCGACAAAAGCCGCCTGCATCCCCGGCAGGACACGCATCACCTTGCCGCTGTAAATGTTACCGACGGTGCCCCGACTGGCGGCACGTTCTATATGGATATCCCGGGTGACGCCATTCTCGACGACAGCAACCCGGGTCTCCATCGGTGTCACGTTGACCAGTATCTCTTCACTCATCCACGGCTACCCCGGCCGGGTTAAGCGCCGTGGCGATACCCCTGGCAGCCAACAGTTGCCAGGTTTCGTGAAGGGGCAGCCCAACCACGTTGCTGTAACTGCCATCGATACGCAGGACAAAGGCGCCGGCAAGACCCTGAATGCCATAGGCACCGGCCTTGTCCCAGGGTTCGTCAGTCGCCAGGTAGGCCTCGCAGATAGCCTGACTCAAACTGGCGAACTGGACCCGGGTGGTAACCTGGGCACTAGCAGCTTCGCCGGCACCAGCCAGGCAAATCGCGGTAGTAACCTCATGGGTTCGGCCACTGAGCCGGGCCAGCATGGCCAGCCCATCGAGATGATCGCGGGGCTTGCCTAATACATCGCCATCAATAACCACCGTGGTATCGGCCGCCAGGATCGCGTAGTCACCTTCCGGGTAAAGCCCTGCGACTGCCTCGGCTTTCTCGCGGGCCATACGCTCCACGTAATCACCGGGGGACTCGCCCTTGAGCACGGACTCATCAATATCGGCGGGATGAACTCGAAAATCCACATCCAGCTGGGTCAGCAATTCGCTGCGTCGTGGCGAGGCCGACGCCAGGATCAGGGTCGCACTCACCTCAGGTCACCTCGTAATGTCGGCGCAGGGCACGCAGGATGTGTAATACAACAGGCCAGAGCAAAGCACTGGTCAAAGCCGGCAGCAGGAAAAGGCTGGTCTGGGCACCAGCTCCCTCGAGATTCTGTACCCACTGGCAGATCAACTGATGAATACCTATCAAGACAAAAACAACACCCGCCTGCTGCAAGAGGCTGAATACCCGCAGGCGCTGGTACAGCAATAACGCCAGGACAGCGACCACCACCAGGGCAAAGCCGTTCTGCCCAAGCACCGCCCCTTCAAGAACATCCATCGCGATACCAAGAGACAGCGCCGTCAGGACACCAACCCGCTGCGGTAAGGCAATCGTCCAGTAGATCAGTGCGAGTGCCAGCCATTCGGGTCGTGCCCACAATAACCACTGCGGCAGCGGCAGCACCGCCAGCACCAGCGCTACTACAAAGGTGGCCAGAATTACCCAGTATGCCTGTGGCCCCTCATCGGCCATCAGTCGCCCGCCGGCACCGGGTCGGCATTAAAAACGAGCAATACATGGCGGCTACGATCCAGCGCAGCGCTGGGATACGCCAAAATACGGGCAAACGGCTGCCCGGGGTCGCGCTCAACCACAGCGACCTCTGCCACCGGGTAGCCAACCGGGAAACGTCCACCCAGGCCAGAAGTCACAAACAGGTCGCCTTCCTTGATGTCGGTGGTCGCAGCGACATGACTGATCTCCAGCGTCCCCAGCACCCCAATCCCTTCAGCAATGGCACGCACCCCATTGCGGGTGATCTGAACCGGGATCGAGTGAGTCGAGTCGGTGATCAGCAAGACCCGGGAGGTCAATGCGTTGACCTCCACCACCTGGCCCATCAGCCCGTCGGCATCAATCAGTGGCTGGCCCACAAAAACGCCATCGCGCTCACCCTTGTTCAACACCACCTGATGTCGCACAGGATCGGGAGAGACACCAATCAACTCAGCCACCAGGACGTCATCGCGCAGCAACGCGGTGGAGTTCAGCAGAGCCCGCAGCCGGGCATTATCAGCCTGCAGCGAGGCCATCTGGTGAGAGCGCCCCTGCAATAGCAGTTTTTCGCGGCGCAGCCGTTCGTTTTCTTCCTGCAGGGAGCTTCGAGAGCGGATATGTTCGTCTTGCCAGGCACCGATGCGCGCAGGGATATCCGCTACCCAGTAAACCGGGCTAAGTATCGTATCGAGAAAAGCCCGGCTGTTATCCAGGTTGTTGTAGCGCAGGTCAGTTATCAGCAGAACCACACCGATCAGCAACGCTATCAGGAGTCTCGGGCCAAGGTGGGATTCTTTAACAAATAGCGGCTTGATGAGAGTGTCCGAATTACCTTGTCAGGGCCACCCGCCGAAACTCACTCGGTGGACAGCAGATCTATTGTATGACGATCCATTCGCTCCATGGCATGACCACCGCCGCGGGCGACACAAGTAAGGGGATCTTCCGCCACGATCACCGGCAGACCCGTCTCTTCCGAAATAAGGCGGTCCAGATCGCGCAATAGCGCGCCGCCGCCCGTCAACACAATACCACTCTCCGCGATATCCGCGGCCAATTCAGGGGGCGATTGCTCCAGTGCCGATTTTACCGCCTGCACAATGGCAGACAGTGGATCGGTCAGGGCTTCAAGAATCTCATCACTATTGAGCGTGAAGCTACGGGGCACACCTTCGGCAAGGTTGCGGCCGCGCACGTCAATCTCGCGCAGCTCACTGCCAGCAAAAGCGCAACCGATCTCTACCTTGATGCGCTCCGCCGTCGCGTCGCCGATCAGGCTGCCGTAACGACGCCGAACATGGGACACGATGGCCTCATCAAAGCGGTCACCGCCAACCCTTACTGAGTCACGATAGACCACCCCGTTAAGAGATATGATGGCTACTTCTGTGGTTCCACCACCCACATCGACGACCATGCAACCGCTCGCCTCCTCGACCGACAGGCCAGCGCCGATGGCCGCGGCCATTGGCTCTTCGATCAAGCGCACTTCCCTGGCGCCAGCGCTCAGGGCCGACTCGCGGATAGCGCGCCGCTCGACCTGGGTAGACATGCAGGGAACGCAGACCAGGACTCGGGGGCTGGGCCGGATAAAGCGACTCTCATGAACTTTGGCTATAAAGTGCTGGAGCATTTTCTCGGTGACCTGAAAATCAGCGATCACCCCGTCCTTCAACGGTCGTATGGCGGTGATATTGCCGGGGGTACGTCCCAACATGCGTTTGGCTTCTGTACCGACGGCCTCTATCGTTTTTTGCCCATTGTGCACCCGAATGGCAACAACGGAGGGCTCATCCAGTATGATCCCCTGATCGCGGACATAAATAAGCGTGTTGGCGGTGCCAAGATCTATCGATAGATCGTTGGAAAACAACCCGCGCAATTTCTTTAGCATTGAATATAACTACCTTAATGATTGGTGCGGAAAACGCCACTACGGTGCTTTCCAAGGACCCCTACTCGCCGTCTCCCGGTCGGGAACAACAGAAAAAACGGTCGGTTTTTCGCTTATTTTTACGGTCTCTAAATAATCCCGCAACTGTAACAACCACGGGGATTTTGGGCAAGGCGCAAATGTGATAAGTTTACGCCCCCGCCGCATCCTCGGCGGCCTGAAGCGGTGACACAATGGCCATAGAGCAGGACGAAATTCAGAAGATCGCGGAGCTTGCGCGCATCCGCATTGCCGACGACCAGATCGGGCAGCTGACCGATCGCATCGGCGAAATACTGGGCATGGTGGATCAGCTGCAGAGCGTCGACACCAGCGCAATAGAACCGCTGGCCAATCCATTGGATGCCACCCAGCGGCTGCGAGCCGACGTGGTCACCGAAAGTGACCGTCGCGACGAGTTCCAGGCTATTGCTCCGGCAGTGGAAAACGGCCTGTACCTGGTTCCCAAAGTGATCGACTAGCCTTTCCGGCCCTCTCAGGACACATTATGCATACCCAGACCGTCGCCCAGCTCAGCCGCGCGTTACAGAACCGGGAAATCTCCAGTACGGAGCTGACCCGCGCCTTCCTGCAGCGCATAGCCCGGCTGGACGGCCAACTCAACAGCTTTATTACCGTCGACGAGCAATCCGCGCTGGCCGCCGCGGCCCAGGCCGACGAACGCCTCGCCGCTGGCGACGCACCGGCCCTGACAGGCATTCCGATCGCCCACAAGGACATATTCTGTACCCGCGGCACACGTACCAGCTGCGGCTCGCGGATGCTGGACAACTTTGTTCCGCCCTACGATGCCACTCTGATCAGCCATTTCCACCGCGATGGTGCCGTTATTCTCGGCAAGACCAATATGGACGAATTCGCCATGGGGTCCTCGAACGAGAACAGTTACTACGGACCCGCCCGCAATCCCTGGAATACGGACCTGGTGCCCGGCGGGTCCTCCGGCGGGTCTGCCGCAGCCGTTGCCGCCCTGTTGGCGCCGGCTGCCACCGGTACCGACACCGGTGGCTCGATTCGCCAGCCGGCGGCGTTTTGCGGCATCACCGGGCTGAAACCCACCTATGGTCGAGTATCGCGGCTGGGTATGGTGGCATTCGCCTCCAGCCTGGACCAGGCGGGACCCATGGCGCACACCGCACAAGACTGCGCCCTGCTTCTGAACACCATGGCCGGTTTCGACCCGCTGGATTCGACCTCTTCGGAAGAGCCCGTCAGCGACTACACCGCCGAACTCGACAACTCCCTGGCTGGACTGCGGATCGGCCTGCCGCGGGAATACTTTGGCGAAGGGCTGGATGCCGCGACTGGCCGGGCGATTGATGATGCCCTCAAGGTACTGGAAGCACAGGGGGCGACCCTGGTTGAGGTGTCACTGCCGCATTCCGGGATGACCATACCCACCTACTACGTTGTGGCGCCAGCAGAGGCATCGACCAACCTGTCTCGCTTTGACGGTGTTCGCTACGGCCACCGCTGTCAGAACCCGCAGGATTTGCACGACCTTTACACCCGCTCCCGCGAGGAAGGGTTTGGCGATGAGGTCAAACGCCGCATCCTGGTCGGCACCTACGCCCTGTCGGCGGGCTACTACGACGCCTATTACAAGAAGGCCCAGCAGGTACGCCGTCTGATCAAGCAGGATTTTATGGACTGTTTCGAGCAGGTCGACGTGATCGCCGGTCCTACGACACCGGGGCCGGCCTTCGCCCTCGGGGCCAAGTCCGATGACCCGGTCGCCATGTACCTGGAGGATGTCTACACCCTGGCCGTCAACCTGGCCGGCCTGCCGGGCCTGTCGATGCCCGCAGGACTGGTCGACGGCGCCCCCGTGGGCCTGCAACTGATTGGCAGACATTTTGACGAATCACGCCTGCTGAACGTGGCTCACCAGTATCAAAAGCGGACCGATTGGCACCAACAGCACCCGGCCCTGGCTACTGAGGGTTTAGGCTGATGCAGTGGGAAACCGTTATCGGGCTGGAAGTACACCTGCAACTGGCCACGCAGTCGAAAATCTTTTCCGGCTCGGCGACCAGATTTGGTGCCGAGCCCAACACCCAGGCCAGCGCGGTCGATCTGGCCATGCCGGGCATGCTGCCGGTGCTGAACGAGGAGGCGGTGCGCTGCGCTGTCATGTTTGGCCTTGGCATCGGCGCCGAGATAGGCCGGCGCTCGGTCTTTGATCGCAAGAATTACTTTTATCCCGACCTGCCCAAGGGCTACCAGATCAGCCAGTTTCAGGAACCCATCGTCGGGCGCGGTGACTTCGAGATTCAACTGGAAGATGGCAGTACGCGTACCATTGGAATTACCCGTGCCCACCTCGAGGAAGACGCTGGCAAGTCGCTGCATGAGGATTTCCATGGTCAAAGTGGTATCGACCTCAACCGGGCCGGTACGCCCCTGCTGGAAATTGTCTCCGAGCCTGATATTCGCAGCGCCGAGGAAGCCGTGGCCTACCTGAAAGCGATGCACAGCCTGGTCACTTACCTGGGCATCTCCGACGGCAATATGTCGCAGGGGTCGATGCGCTGCGACATCAACCTGTCGCTGCGAGCCAAGGGGACGCAGACCCTGGGGACCCGGACCGAGATCAAGAATGTAAATTCATTCCGCTTCGTCGAAAAGGCCATCCACCACGAGACGCAACGCCAGGCGGACATCCTCGAAGACGGTGGCAGGATAGTGCAGGAGACCCGCCTGTACGACGCCGATCGCAATGAAACCCGGCCTATGCGCAGCAAGGAAGTCGCCAACGACTACCGCTATTTTCCCGAGCCAGACCTGCTGCCAATCGTTCTTGATGAAGACTACATCGAAGCGCTGCGCACCAGCCTGCCCGAGCTGCCGGTACAAAAGCGGGACCGGTTCGTGGCGCAGTACAAACTGGGCAGCTACGATGCCGCTGTACTGTCCGCCAGCCGCGCCTTGGCCGATTACTTCGAGGCCGTCGTGACGGGTTGTGGTGACGCCAAGATCGCCGCCAACTGGGTGCAGGTGGAACTGCTGGGGCAGCTGAACAAGGCCGAACTGGAAATAGACGCGAGTCCGGTATCGGCGGAACAACTCGCCGGCCTCATCAGCAGGATCCTCGACAACAGTATTTCCGGTAAAATCGCCAAGCAGGTATTCGAAGCCATGTGGCAAGGAGAAGGCGAGGCCGACTCAATCATCGCCGCCCGGGGTTTGAAACAGGTAAGCGACAGTGGCGCTCTCGAAGCCATGGTAGACGAGGTCATCGCTAACAACAGCGCCCAGGTGGAGCAATATCTGGCGGCCGATGAGGGCAAGCGCAAAAAACTGCTGGGCTTTTTCGTGGGCCAGATCATGAAAGCATCCAAGGGTCAGGCCAACCCCCAGATGGTCAACGAGCTACTGACCAAAAAGCTCGTCTAACCCTATAAAAAACAGGATTTCCAGCGACAATGAAAAAAGACAAAGAGAAGGTTCTGGACGAAGTCTGGACCGAAGATCACATCAAGACATTCCTGTCTGTGCGCCCCCATGATGGCACCGATGAGGATTTCCACATGCTGCACAAAGCCTACCAGAGCATGCGCGCTGAAGACTTCGCTGTGTTCGTGCAGTTTTTCACCGAACAACAGCGTGACGTCAACGCCCAGGGGCGCGATGGCCGCACAGTGCTCGAAATCGTCAACAGTCACCGCCTGGGCGTCGACTACGCCGCGATACTCCAGCAGGCCGGCGCCAGCGTCGGCTAGTCTATCGGCACCCTGCCCTTGTTGAAACGCTCGCGGTTTTCACGCTTCTTCTCTTCGCTTTTTCGCAACAAGAGGTAAACGGCGCCGGTGCCACCGTGGCGCGGTTGCGCACTGGCGAAGCCCTGCACGATATCAATCTCACGCAGCCATTGATTGGCACAACCCTTGAGTATGGAGCTGCGCTCCTGGTCGGGCTTGCTTTCACCCTTGCCATGCACCAGCAGCACGCTGCGCAGACCCAGCGAATATGACTCCTCCAGAAAGGCGAAGAGCTCGCTGCGCGCGCGCTTCACCGTCATTCGGTGAAGATCAAGCCGGGCTTCAATCTCATAGCGACCCTGCTTCAACTTCCGAAACACCCCGTTTTGCACACCAGGTCGCTTGAACTCCAGTACAAACCAGGGGTCCAGCGGCTCGAATCCCTCATCCCGGAAGGGGTTATTATCAACATCCTTGCCTTTCACCGCGGCCTCTCGCCGATGGGCGAGCGCAATATCCTCCGCTGTGGATTTGGCACCGGACACGCGAGCTCGCGTCTGGCGCTTTAGCGGCACCACATCGGACATCTCTTCGAGAAACAGTTTGTCGTCGTCGCTCATCGGTAGCTTACTAGCAGGTTACTCTGGGCTATTATAGCGCTTTGACCTGACCGACGGAGCCTTTGTGTCGCAACCAGACCAGCCCATCGAAACGATCTGCCCGGTTTGCGGGAATAGCAACCAGTGCGCCATGGCCAGCGGCAAACCGGTGAGCGAGTGCTGGTGCGTCGGCGTGACCATAGCTCCGCAGGCGCTGGCCGCCATTCCGGCGACAGCGGTGGGCAAGTACTGCCTGTGCCCAAGATGCGCTACTGAAACAGGAGAAAAAGCAGGTGGAAGGTAATGTTGTAACCGGCGCCGGCTATGTCATGCGCGGTGCGAAAATGCTCACACATCCGTCGCTGCGTTTGTTCGTGTTGATTCCGCTGCTGGTCAATATTCTGATTTTCGGCTCGCTGATTGGCTTCGGGCTCAGTTACCTGGTCGATATTGTCGATAGCTGGCTGAGCTGGATTCCGGACTGGCTCGGCTTCATCGAGTGGCTGCTATGGCCGTTGATAGGCATCGCCGTGAGTCTGGTCTCTGGCTACCTGTTTACCGCCGTGGCCCTGATTATCGCTTCGCCGTTCAATGCGCTGCTGGCCGAGAAGGCCGAGGAACTGGTCACCGGTAAGCCGGTGGACTCGCTGGAAGGACTGGGAGCAGCTCTGCTGGCGGTGCCACGCGGTATTGTGCGGGAGTTGGCCAAACTGCTGTACTACGTGCCGATGGCGGCCTTTGTATTGCTGGTCAGCTTTATCCCGGTGGCCAACGCTGTCGCCCCTTTCCTGTGGTTTCTGCTGGGGGCGTGGATGATGAGCATCCAGTTTGTCGACTACCCCATGGATAATCATCAGCTCAGTTTTGCTGACGTCAAGGAAGCGGTGCGCCGACGACGACTGTCCAGTATGGGGTTCGGTGGTGTAGTAGCGCTGTGCGCCAGCATCCCGATTGTGAATTTTTTCGTGGTGCCCTCGGCCGTTGTGGGCGCCACTCTGCTGTGGTGCGACGAACTGGCCGGGAGCTAACCCGGGGCCGGCCACTGTCAGCTGAGCAATTCCTTGGGCGGGTGCGTGCACTCCAGCCGCTCACCCAGTAGCGTTTCAATATCCGGTAATAAGAAGGCATCGTCTTCACTGGCAAAACTGATGGAGATTCCGGTGGCGCCGGCACGACCGGTACGGCCGATACGATGCACGTAGTCCTCGGGATCTTCCGGGAGATTGTAGTTGACCACGTGGCTCACGCCGTCCACGTGAATACCACGACCGGCAACGTCGGTAGCTACCAGCACTTTTATCTTGCCCTGCTTGAAATCATCGAGAGTTCGGGTGCGCTTGGCCTGGGGAACTTCGCCCGACAGGATGCCACATGAAACACCGGATTTGCGCAGACGCTCATGCAGACGCCTGACCTGGTCACGGCGGTTGGCAAAGACGATGACGCTGCTGGCATCGGGGCTGCGCACCAGGTTATTCAGCACGCGGTACCGCTGCTCACTACTGACCAGATAAACTTTCTGATCGACACTGTCGGTGGCGACATGGTCCGGCTCAATTTCGACCGTAATGGGCTCATAAGTCCATTGCGCGGACAGGTTGATGATGTCCTGGGTGAAGGTGGCGGAGAATAACAAGGTCTGCCGCTCTTCCTTCCTCGGCGTGGCCCGCACGATACGTTTAACCTGAGGAATGAACCCCATGTCCAACATGCGGTCCGCCTCATCCAGTACCAGGAATTCCACCCGATCCAGAAACAGGTCGCGACGACTCATGAAGTCCAACAGGCGCCC
>CALJFL010000113.1 GCA_938074135.1 uncultured Halieaceae bacterium
AGGGCAATGTCTATCGCGTAGAGCTCACCGATATAGTGGCCTTCGAAATTGTCGATGGAACCCAATAACGCCCACAGCTGAATAAAAAATTGCCGTGTTGAGCGTTTGCTGATGTCCTTCATGTTGTATTCGAGCACCGCCTGGAAGCGCTCAACGGGATCATCCGGTGCTTGCGCGAGAACTTCTTCATAAGCCGCCCGGTACCGCGTGCCCAAGTCCTGATACAGGGCCCGCAACAAATCTTCGCGACGGGGAAAATAATACTGCAGGTTGGCCAGGCTAACCCCGGCCCGCTCGGCCACGTTGCGCATGGAAAAACGCTCAAGGGTCTCCGCTTCCAACTGCTCATGGGCAGCGGCCACCAGCCGGGCGGCGGTTTCCTTGCCGGCACGCCGGGTGGCCGTACCTTGCCTCACCCCGCCGCCTGTTTGTTCTTTAATCGCCTGCGCCATTGCCTTCATCGTTACTCCAAATCAATGATCAGAACAGTAACATAGCGGTTTTTATTTGTCATTTGACTAAACTTAGGTCGTGTGACATATTTTTGGCTCATGATTCCCAGGAGATAAACATGCCTAATCATCACTCCCGCTTCTTCGTACCAGCAAGTCATACGCCTCGGGCTCGCAGAACCAGTTTACCGCGAGCCTGCGCCGCGCTGTTGAGCATGGCAATCGCAATATTTAGCGTGGCCACATACGCGTCACAAGAGACCGAACTCGATGCTTTTAATAGCGCGATACGGGCGAAGTACGATATGAAGGAAGCCGCCTTTGCCGCCAACGACCCGGAGCCGATTCTTACGCGCTTCTACCATCCCGACGTAATCTCTACAGGCCCTGATGGCAGCACCCACGTCGGTCGCGATGAAATCAGGCCCATCTACGAAGAAGTGATCAGTGGTGACGTTCGTATCGAGTCCTACAGCAGCTTCGTCAGGGGAGATGCCGGCTGGGACTGGGTCAATTTTCATGTCACGCCAGCCGCCGGGTCCGGCGAGGCGCCATTTACGTTCAAGATGCTATTTTTATGGGAACGGGAAGATGGCGAGTGGTGGTCTCACGGCGAGATGTACGTCATGGGTGAATTCCCGATCAAATAAACGCTATCGGCGTGGAGGCTTTCCATGAGCAAAAAAAATAAAGACACCAACGAGTCCGCAGGCTCTACCACAGAGATTACCCGTCGCGATTTCGTGGGCAATACGCTGCTGGGCAGCGGTGCCGCCCTGCTGACCGCCGGGTCGCCTTTATCAGTGATGGCCATGAGCAAGGACGGGCGTCCGGAATTCAAGCTGGGTAACTCGATGCCCCTGCCCCTCAATCAACTCGATAAGAATTGGACCGGCTACGGCGGCGAAGGTGACTACGCCAGCGCCAACGGCAACACCCACGCCGTGGTGAATGCCGCTCATACCTTTCGCAACGGAGACTTTGAAGACCGGGTAGCAAGCGCCACAGATTCCGGCGAGGAATATGACCTGGTGATCGTCGGTGCCGGTTTTGCCGGCTGCACCGCGGCTTACACCTTCCTTAAAGAGAAGCCTGATGCGAAAGTGCTGATCTTTGACAACCACGACATGTTCGGCGGCGAAGCGCGGCAGAATGAGTTTGAGGTTGACGGCTACAAGCTATGGGCACCGCAGGGCTCTACTGGCGCAGTGTGGCCTTTGACCGAGGCCAAGCGCATTGAAATGTACAGTCCCATCTGGGATGAGTTGAGCCTGCCGCAGGAATTCCAGTGGCAGGAGTCCAAGCAATCAAAGCTGAAGATCCCGGTGGACAACTACACACCGATGCACCTTGCCTGGGAAGCTACGGATCTGGGCTGGTACCACCCTGGACACCCGATGGCGGTTAATCCATGGGCAAACAAATTCGAAGGTGTGCCCATCGACGAGAAAACCAAGACCGACTTTTTGTGGATGGAGACCTATCGCCAGCCGCCGGAACGAGAGGACTGGATGCAGTGGCTGGACAGCATGACCTACGAGGAATTCCTGGTGAATGAGATGGGGATTGATAACCCCAAGATCACCAAGTACCTGGAGCCATTCGGCGCCGCCATGGGCATGGGCCTGGGGCCGGATGTGATCTCCGCCCTGCAGGCACATAACTTTCTCCAGCCAGGGGTCATTCAATACACCCGACAACTCGGTCTGCAAGATCCCACCGATTATGTATACCTGGCGCAATGGCCGGGTGGTAATACCGGCACGCTGCGACATATCGTCAAGGCACTGAACCCGGACATCTTCGGCGAGGCCGATTCATTGGGCAAGGTGCTATCCAACCCCGTTGACTGGTCGGTCATAGACCAGGCCGGGCGGCCGGTACGCATGCGCTTGAGCTCACTGGTTGTGCGGGTCGAGCATGATGGGCCTGCAGAGCAAGCCAGGACGGTGAATGTCACCTACCTGCGCGACGACAAGATGCACCGGGTCAAGGCGCGGCGGGTGGTCATGGCTGGCCAGCAACATATGAACAAGCGGGTTGTGGCCGACCTCCCGGACGCCCATCGGGAAGCTATGGACCAGTTCATGCAC
>CALJFL010000114.1 GCA_938074135.1 uncultured Halieaceae bacterium
CGCCAATGCTGGCATCGGTATTCCGCTGGGCGACCGCTGTACTGTGGAGGCTGGCTTGTTCATTACTGCCGGCACCAAGGTCACTATGCTCGACGCCAAGGGCAATACTGTCGAAACCGCCAAGGCCAGGGACCTGGTCGGCAAATCCGATCTGTTGTTCCGACGCAATTCGACCAGTGGTGCTGTGGAATGCCTGACCAACCGTTCCGCCGTCGAGCTGAACGAAGAACTCCACGCCCACAACTAGGCCGCGGAAGGAAACCACCCGATGGACGCCACCCTCGAACTGACCCGGGAACTGATCACCCGTCAATCGGTAACCCCGAATGACGCGGGCTGCCAGGCGCTGATGATGGCGCGGCTGGCCGCTATGGGTTTCAGCTGCACTGAATTGCAGTTTGGTGAGGTTAGTAACTTCTGGGCGGAACGCGGCAGCGAGGGGCCGATTCTGGTTTTTGCCGGCCATACCGACGTGGTGCCCACCGGTCCCGTCGAACAGTGGGACTCACACCCTTTCGAGCCCAGCGAGCGTGACGGATTGCTCTACGGTCGTGGCGCGGCCGACATGAAGGGTAGCCTGGCGGCGATGATCACCGCGTGCGAGGCCTTTCTGGCGCAGCACCCTGACCACAGTGGAAGGCTGGGTTTTCTGATTACCTCCGATGAGGAGGGGCCGGCCACAGAAGGCACGGTAAAAGTCATGGAATACCTGCACGAGCAGGGCAAGACTATCGACTATTGCCTGGTCGGGGAACCCTCCAGCGGCGCCATTCTGGGAGACACTATAAAGAATGGCAGGCGCGGCTCACTGGGCGCCCGACTGGTGGTACAAGGCACCCAGGGACACATCGCCTATCCACAGCTAGCAGACAATCCCATCCACCGTGCGATGCCTGCGCTGCATGCCCTTGCTGCTGAGCACTGGGATGACGGCAATACCTTCTTTCCACCGACTTCCCTGCAGATTTCCAATATCAATGGCGGCACCGGTGCGACCAATGTCATCCCGGGAGAACTGGAGGTGTTGTTTAACTTCCGTTTTTCTACCGAGGTTACCGATACGCAATTACGCCAACGGGTCGAGGCCATCCTGAAGCGCTTTGAACTTAGCTACCAAATCGACTGGACGCTCAGTGGCCAGCCGTTTCTCACCGCAGCAGGAGCACTGGTGGATGCCGCTGCGGCCAGTATCCTGGCCACCACCGGCATCAAAACTACATTATCTACCGCCGGCGGAACTTCTGATGGACGGTTTATTGCACCCTACGGCGTTCAGGTGGTGGAACTGGGGCCGGTCAACGACTCGATCCATAAGCTTAACGAACATGTGCGGGTAGCCGACTTACCGGTGCTGTCGGAAATCTATCGGGGCATCATCGAGCGACTACTCGCCGATTGAGTTCAACTGGCCAGCGATGGCGCCACGCACGATGTTCTCGTTAACCTCACCGGGGACAACAATCACTTTATCCTCAGCCAACGCAGCCAGGCTGGCAGCGACAACCGCAGCAGATTCCATCCACAGCTCGGCAGGTGTGCGTTCGGTATCAAATCCACTGAAAGTATCCCTGCTGTGCATTTCGGTGCGGGTGAAGCCAGGGCACAGACACTGCACACAGATCCCTGCGGCGCTTACTTCATCGTGCAAAGAGCGCGAGAAAGAGGTCACAAAGGCCTTGCTGGCACCGTACACGACCGTGTCCTTCATCGGCAGAAAGGCGCCGACCGAGGCCACGTTAATAATGTAACCACCGCCAAGCTCTCGCATGAAAGGGATCGCCGCTCGACTCAGTTCGACAGTGGCATCCACGTGCAGCCTGATCATTTCCATTTGTTGCGAGAGCTCGACCTTCTCCATCGCACCGAAGGTACCGAAGCCCGCGTTGTTGACCAGATAATCCACCGGGCCCTTTTGCCTGAGTGCCTCTACCGCGCGGGTGAGGCCCTCCACAGTCGCAAGGTCTGCGGCGATGACATGTACTTCGGCTTTGCCAGCAAGTTCATTCGCCAGCTCATTAAGCCGGTCCTCGCGACGTGCGATTGCGATGATCACCTCGCAGCGCTCAGCCAACTGCCGGCAAAACTCGGCGCCCAGGCCGGAGGATGCGCCCGTCACCAAAGCTGTGGTCTTGTGTGATGCCATCTCAATACCCAGGAAAGTCAGAACCGTGAAATCGTAAAGCCCGCACGTTGCAGCAGCGCGATAATACCCTCTTCCCCCACGAGGTGTCCCGCCCCTACGACAACAAAGTAATGTCCCTCGCCGGCCAGTAACTCGGTAAGCCGATCCGCCATCGCATGATTGCGATCGTCAAAGAACCGCTGGTAGATGGCCTCAAACTCAGGGTGGCGGGCGCGCTCCTGTGCCAGTAGAAGCTGATAAAGCGTCGTACTGTCGCCCTCTAACCAGGCCTCATAAACCGGCGCAATGATTGCTTCCATATCTTCCAGCTGCAGCAGGGTCTGCGCCATCAGCAGGTCAGGGTCCGGGAAGTCCAGCAACAGAGCGACCTGCTCGGCAGG
>CALJFL010000115.1 GCA_938074135.1 uncultured Halieaceae bacterium
GATCCCCACTCCACTTACCTGACCAAGGACGCCTTCGAAAACCTGCAAACAAGCACTAGCGGAGAATTTTCCGGCCTCGGCCTTGAAGTCGGCATGGAAGATGGTTATGTAAAAATCATTGCGCCCATCGATGGTTCTCCGGCGCTGGCAGCGGGCCTGCAGTCCGGCGATGTCATCCTCAAGTTGGACGGCAAGCCCGTCAAGGGTATGAGCCTCAATGAGGCGATCGAGATCATGCGTGGTCCCAAGGGCAGCCCCATCGAACTTACCATTGGACGACCGGGCGAGAGTCAGCCCTTTGAGGTAACCCTGGTGCGCGACACCATCAAGGTGGCCAGTGTCCGCAACCGTTGGCTGGAACCCGGCTACGGTTATATCCGTATTGCCCAGTTTCAGAGCCGCACTGGCGAAGATGTCAGCAAGGCGCTGACCAAACTGATGGCCGATGAAGATCTCAAGGGGATTGTTCTGGACCTGCGCAACAACCCGGGCGGTGTGCTGCGAGCCAGCGTCGATGTAGCGGGCCTGTTCATGGACGGTGGCACCGTGGTTTACACCGAGGGTCGATTAGCCAATTCGGATGTCAATTACGAAGCCAGCGCCAGCGATGCCAGCGACGGAACGCACCTGATTGTACTGATCAACGGCGGCTCCGCCAGCGCCTCGGAAATCGTGGCAGGCGCCTTGCAGGACCATTCCCGGGCCATCATCATGGGCACTGACAGCTTCGGTAAAGGCTCTGTGCAGACCGTGCTGCCACTGTCGGAATCACGCGCCGTGAAGCTGACTACCGCCCTCTACTTTACCCCCAATGGCCGCTCCATACAGGCTGAAGGCATCGTGCCGGATGTGCGCGTGGAGCGGGCCAAAGTCACTGCTTATGACAACTCCAGCCGCATCAGCGAGGCTGATCTGAGCCGGCACCTGGACAATGCCAATGGCGGCAAGAGTACCAAAGACAGTGCATCAAAAAGCAACGCCGATGGGTTACTCTCCACTGATAATCAATTGTATGAGGCCCTGACATTGCTCAAGGGGCTCAATGTGTTGGGGTTGCGTGAGCAGAATAATAGCCAGACCAAAGCAGCCGATATGGCAAACAGCGGGGAATCCTGAGCACCGCTGGCACCCGTTTTTCAGCCTGGCAGCCGCGCTGGTACTGACACTGCTGACGGTGACTGCTGTCGCCGAGTCGGACTGGACGCCAATGGCCGACTCTATCGAGGCACCTCCCCCCGAGACTCAAGCCGCAGCGCCTGCAGGCAGGCTGGTGATCATTATCGATGACCTGGGGCACAGGCTGAGCAACGGTAAGCAGGCAGCCGACCTGCCCGGCGCTATTACATTGTCAATACTGCCCTATACCCGCCACGGTGACCGCATTGCTCGGCGAGCACACGAAGCCGGCAAGGAAATCATGCTCCATGCACCCATGAGTAATCTCGCCAACCAGCCGCTGGGTGCCGGCGGATTGACACCCGACCTCAGCGAAGATGAATTCCGTGCCACCCTGACCGCTGCGCTACTGCAGATACCACATGTACGCGGCGTGAATAATCATATGGGCAGCGAGCTGACCCAGTATCGACCCCAAATGGACTGGCTGATGGAGGAACTGCAGGCGCAGGCACTTTATTTTGTCGACTCGCGTACCAGCAGTGACACGGTGGCAGCGAATGTGGCACAGGAGTACGGCCTGCCACACCTGTCACGGCAGGTTTTCCTGGACAATGAGCCAACCCGCGAAGCCATCGACGAGCGCTTCAACGCGGCAATAGCACGGGCCCGAAAAGACGGCCTGGCTGTCGCGATCGGCCACCCCTACCGGGAAACGCTGGATTATCTGGCAGAGGTACTGCCGTCGTTGGCTGAACAGAATATCGAGCTGGTCTCGGTGTCTGCAGCTTTGCCGCCAGCACCAGCGGGCACCGAAAATGACAATGCCCCAATCGAGGAGTTAGCAGAAGCGGCAGAGGCCGCCAGCGTTCAAAGCCTGACTTCGATGCCCCGGTCGGCCATGTAGGCCTTGGCCTGCGGAACCGTGTACTGCCCAAAATGAAAAATACTGGCTGCTAGCACCGCATCGGCGCCACCAGCAATAATCCCTTCCACCAGATGATCCAGATTGCCCACGCCGCCAGAGGCGATAACCGGTATATCAACGGCGTCGGCGATCGCCCGGGTTACACCTAACTCAAAGCCGTCACGGGTACCATCGCGATCCATGCTGGTCAACAGTATTTCCCCGGCACCCAGATCAGCCATGCGTCGGGCCCATTCCACCGCATCAATACCCGTCGGCCGTCGGCCACCATGGGTGAAAATCTCCCAGCGCGGCTGTCCATCCACATCGTCGACCCGCTTGGCGTCGATCGCCACCACAATGCATTGGGAACCGAAGTGCTCGGCAGCCTCTCTTACCAACTCCGGGTTGTGAATCGCCGCCGTGTTGATACTGACCTTGTCTGCACCGGCATTGAGCATGGTGCGGATATCCTCGAGGGTTCGAATACCCCCGCCAACCGTCAGCGGTATAAACACATGCTCGGCAATTTGCTCCACCGTGTGAACCGTCGTCTCGCGCCCTTCGTGGCTGGCGGTGATGTCGAGGAAGGTAATTTCATCGGCACCTTGCTCGTTATAGCGCATGGCAATTTCGACGGGGTCACCGGCATCGCGAATATCGACAAAGTTAACGCCTTTGACGACTCGACCATTCTCCACATCGAGGCAGGGAATAATGCGCTTGGCCAGACCCATCTCAGGCTTCCCCGTCACACAGCTTCTGGGCTTCGGCAACGTCCAGTGTGCCTTCGTAAATCGCCCTGCCGGTGATTGCACCGCAAATGCCCTGATCAGCGACAGCCTTGAGGGCGCGAATATCATCGATATCGGTAATACCGCCAGATGCGATAACCGGGATCGTAGAGGCCCTGGCCATGGCGACAGTGGCTTCCACGTTAACGCCCTGCATCATGCCGTCACGGGCAATGTCGGTATAGACAATCGCAGCCACACCATCGGCTTCAAATTGCTTGGCCAGGTCGGCGGCCATCACTTCGGTGACTTCCGCCCAGCCGTCGGTGGCTACCCGGCCATCGCGGGCATCAAGACCGACGATCACTTTACCCGGAAACGCCTTGCAGGCCTCGGCTACAAAGGCCGGTTCCTTTACCGCCCGGGTGCCAATAATCACAAAATCGACGCCCGCCCGCACATAATGCTCTATGGTCTCCAGCGACCGTATGCCGCCGCCTATCTGCACCGGTAAATTCGGGTAGGCTTTGGCAATCGCGGTTACCACGTCGCCATTAACCGGTTCACCGGCGAAAGCACCATTGAGATCGACCAGGTGCAAACGGCGGCAGCCAGCGTCAACCCAGCGCCTGGCCATGGCCACCGGGTCATCGGAAAACACCGTGCTGTCATCCATCAGACCCTGGCGCAAGCGCACGCATTGGCCATCCTTGAGATCAATCGCCGGAATTATCAGCATTGTCCGTCCCACTCGAGAAAATTACGCAGTAACTGCAGGCCGGCGGTCGAACTTTTTTCGGGGTGAAATTGCACCGCAAAAAGATTGTCCCTGGCCAGCGCCGCATCCGCCCGCACGCCGTAGTTGAGACGGCCCGCCAGCAGCGAACGATCCTGGGCGTGCACATAGTAGCTGTGCACAAAATAGAATCGGGTCTGGTCAGGAATATCCCGCCACAAAGGGTGCGCCATCGTCTGCTCAACCTCGTTCCAGCCCATATGCGGCACTTTCAGTCGCCGACCATCCGCATCGTGCAGGGGGCTGCCAAAGTGGCGCACATCGCCGGGCAGAATATCCAGACAGTCAATGCCGCCATTCTCCTCGGAGCGCGACATCAGTGCCTGCAGGCCCACACAGATTGCCAAAACCGGCTTGTGTTGCTCGACCAAAGCGGTGCGCAGCAACTCGTCACAGTGCAGGCGACGAATTTCAGCCATGCAGTCACGGATCCCCCCGACTCCGGGAAAAACAACCCGGTCAGCAGTGCGGATCTTGGCGGCGTCATGGGTAACCAGCACCTCGCTGGCACCTACATGCTCCAGGGCGCTGGCCACGGAATGCAGATTACCCATGCCGTAATCGATGACGGCGACAGTGCCACTCATGTCAGCTGCCTACAGCACACCTTTGGTGGAGGGCGTGATGCCGGCCATCGCCGGATCTGCTGACAAGGCCATGCGCACCGCCCGGCCGAACGCCTTGAAGACGGTCTCGGCCTGGTGATGGGTATTCTCGCCCTTGAGGTTATCCACATGCAGGGTCACCAGGGCGTGATTGATAAAGCCCTGGAAAAATTCGTGGAACAGGTCCACGTCAAAACCGCCGACACTGGATCGGGTAAATGGCACATTGAACTCCAGACCGGGACGACCCGAAAAATCGACCACAACCCGTGACAGGGCCTCATCGAGTGGCACATAGGCATGGCCGTAGCGCATGATGCCTTTTTTATCGCCAACAGCTTCGGCCACCGCCTGCCCCAGGGTGATACCGATATCCTCCACGGTGTGGTGGTCATCGATGTGCAGGTCGCCCTTGGCCTCTATCGCCAGATCCATCATCCCGTGCCGTGCGATCTGGTCCAGCATGTGCTCAAGAAAAGGCACACCGGTGGCAAAATCGGATTGCCCGGAACCATCCAGGTTCACCGTCACGGTGATCTGGGTCTCCAGGGTATTGCGGCTGACTGTGGCTTTACGTTCCGCCATGGCGGTCTCCTGTCGCTGCCCATAAGGACAAACCGGGATGATCTATCCCGAAAAAACGCGCCATTATAAAAGAAACGCCCTGCAAATTCACTGGCGGTTTGGCAGCAACAAAATTACCCTTGATCTCCAATTTGAGACCAGCAACCGCCAAAATGACCGAACCACTGACATTTGCCGACCGTATCCTGCACTGGTACGAGCAACACGGCCGTCACGATCTGCCCTGGCAGGTCGATATCTCGCCCTACCGGGTCTGGGTTTCCGAGATTATGCTGCAGCAGACCCAGGTAAAAACCGTCATTCCCTACTTCAATACCTTCATGGCCAGGTTTCCCTCGGTCGAGTCACTGGCTGCAGCGCCGCAGGACGAAGTCCTGCACCTCTGGACTGGACTCGGCTACTATGCGCGCGCCCGCAATCTGCATAAGGCGGCAATCAAGATCGTCGAGGATTTCAATGGTGTGTTCCCCAATACAGTGGAGGCTCTTTGCGAGCTCCCGGGGGTGGGACGCTCTACGGCCGGAGCAATCGCCAGCATCGCCGGCGGTCGCCGGGCGGCCATTCTCGATGGCAATGTGAAACGCGTACTGGCCCGCTATCATGCGGTCGCGGGCTGGCCTGGCAAAACAGCCGTGCACAACAGCCTCTGGGAGATTGCCGAGCGCTATACGCCAGATACCCGCTTTGCCGACTATACCCAGGCGATAATGGATCTGGGCGCAACCGTCTGCACCCGCAGTTCTCCCGCTTGTGAACGTTGTCCGCTGGTGGAGGGCTGTCAGGCCAGTGCTGAGGGCGAACCCACGCTTTACCCCGGGAAAAAGCCGCGCAAGGTGTTACCGGTTCGCGCCACCACATTCCTGATGATCAGGTCAGGCGGCAGCGATGTGTTGCTCGAAAGGCGTCCCCAGCGGGGAATTTGGGGCGGGCTTTGGTGTTTCCCTGAAATCACCGGGACCGAAGAAGCTGGCAACTGGTGTTTGGACACCTGCCAGACCCAGCCAGCATCCATCGAGTCGTGGCCGGGTTTCCGCCACACTTTCAGCCACTACCATCTGGATATCAGCCCGGTATTAGCGACACTGGCAGAGCATCCTTCGTCAGTCATGGCCAGTGACCGATGGCTCTGGTATAACCTTCGCCAGCCACCCCAGGTAGGCCTGGCGGCACCCGTAGCCAGCCTGCTGGCTGCGCTGGCCTGAATAGCAAAATATCGGAGAACAACAATGACACGTATGGTCATGTGCAAGAAATACCAGCAGGAAATGGAAGGCCTGGACACGCCGCCCTACCCCGGACCCAAGGGCCAGGATATCTTCGACAACGTCTCCAAACAGGCCTGGCAGGACTGGCAGGCTCACCAGACCATGCTGATCAATGAGAAGCATCTGAGCCTGGTTGATCCCGAGGCGCGAAAGTATCTACAACAGGAAATGGACAAGTTCCTGAGCGGCGAAGACTACGATAAAGCCGAGGGTTATGTGCCTCCCTCCGAGTAGGAGGAGCCCTTGACTCTAACCCCCTGTGCGGTTTTAATACGCCCCCTTCGCCTCAGGCGACCACGCCCGGATAGCTCAGTCGGTAGAGCAGGGGATTGAAAATCCCCGTGTCGGCAGTTCGATTCTGTCTCCGGGCACCATATCAAAGCAAAGAGCCTCGCCAACCCGCGGGGCTTTTTTGTGGGCCGACACAAGTGTCGTCCCAAGAGCACGGACCGGTTCCATTCCAGCGATGCGCTATGCTCTGCAAAGCGGTAAAGTAGTAGCGAACTGCAAGGGGACAACAAAGCGTGTTTCTGGTTTTCCTGGTCAACAGTCTGGTGATTGCGCTGACGGTGATGATTCATTACGAATTCCTTTACCGTTTCACCATTATCATGCCCCGTATGCGCGTCAGGCACCGTTTTCGTATTGTCCTTGGCGTGTTCGGCGCGCTGACCGCCCACGCGCTGGAAGTATGGATCTTCGCGGTGTCTTTCTATTTTATGCACTACGCGGAGGGCTGGGGACACCTTGAGGGTAACTTCACCGGTGAGTTGCTGGACTTTGTCTATTTTTCTTTTACCAGCTATACAACATTGGGTACGGGCGACATCGAACCCTTCGGTGACCTGCGATTCCTTACCGGCCTGGAGTCACTGACAGGCCTGCTACTGATTACCTGGACCGCGTCATTCCTCTACCTGCAGATGACACGTTACTGGGATGCCGATTAGTGATGAAAACCGCCTGGCTGACAGTGTTTTTCCTGATGCTGGGCTGGTCGGCGGTGAACCCCAAGGATTATCTAACCTGGGCACTGGAGGTGGCACCCGCGGTCATCGGGCTGGTTGTCATGGCGGTCACCTACAACAGCTTTCGGCTCACGCCGCTGCTGTACTTCCTGATACTGCTGCACTGCATCGTGCTCATAGTCGGGGGGCACTACACCTACGCCGAGGTGCCCTTGTTCGACTATCTCCAACCGATCCTCGGTTTTGAGCGCAACAACTATGACAAGCTTGGCCACTTTATGCAGGGCTTCGTTCCCGCATTAATCGGCCGCGAGATACTGATTCGCAAAAAGGTCGTGGCATCCGCGGTATGGCGTAACTTTTTTATCGTCTGTTTCTGCCTGGCGTTCAGCGCTTTTTATGAGTTGGTTGAGTGGGCCGTGGCAATCGCTGCAGGCGCCGGGTCCGAGGCTTTTCTTGGCACACAGGGCTACGAGTGGGATACCCAATCGGATATGGGCTTTGCACTGCTGGGCTCAGTACTTGCGCTACTCCTGTTAGCGCGGCCGCACGACCGTCAACTTACCACGCTTTCCCCGGATCATTAACGGAGCACCGATGGAATTTAAAGTCTTTGCGAGTATTTTTGCTGTCGTATTTATCGCCGAGCTTGGCGACAAAACCCAGTTGGCCACGATGCTTTTTGCCGCTGACAAGGAAGTCAGCAAATTGACCGTTTTCCTGGCATCTTCCGCCGCACTGGTGGTGGCGGCAGCCCTGGGCGTACTGGCCGGTAGCCTGCTGGCCGGCTACCTGAACGAGCGTGTACTCGCCTGGATCGCCGGCACCGGCTTTATAGTGATTGGCGCCTACACGCTCTACCAGGCCTGAATTCACGATGACCCAGTCTTATCCCAGCGATGGCATTACCATTCGACCCGCGCAGCCCGGCGATGTCACTCTAATCCTCGACCTGATAAAGGGCCTGGCAGAGTACGAGAGAGCACCAGAACAGGCCAAAGCCACAGCGCAGGATATTGAGCAGGCCCTGTTCCAGCCGAACCCGAGAGCCAAGGCTCTGATTTGTTCCGTCGATGGCCAGCCAGCCGGCTTCGCCTTGTACTTTTACAATTTCTCCACCTGGACAGGTAAGAGCGGCATTTACCTGGAAGACCTATTCGTCGAACCGGCCTATCGCGGCCGGGGCGCCGGCAAGGCTCTGCTGAAGACGCTGGCCCGAATCGCGGTCGCAGAGCATTGCACGCGCTTTGAGTGGAGTGTGCTGGACTGGAACGAGCCAGCTATTCGATTCTACGAGGCATTCGGCGCCGAACCGCTAAGCGAGTGGATCGGTTACCGCCTCAGTGGCGACGCTCTGCAAACCTTTGCCGACGGTACCGACTGAGCTCAGTCGCTCACCAGTGCAAAGCGTGGCTGCTCTACACCTTCATGCAGCACGCGCTCGGTAAACATCGCCAGAGGTCGAACCCACAGTCCGCGCTCACCGTACAATGGCGAATACACCACCAGCAGTTCCCCACTCTCTGAGTGACGCGCCACACCGGCCACCTGATACTCGCCCCCCTTGAAATGACGGTATTTACCGGGCATTACTGTCTCTGTCTCAGCTGACATAAATCTCTCCTGTGGTGCTTTTTGTCACCGCGCCGATTACCGCGACATCGGCGTAGTCCGCTGCTCTGAGCGCGCTGCAGAGGTCTTCAACACGCGGTTGGGCGATGCCAATCAACAGTCCTCCGCTGGTCTGCGGATCAAACAGCAATTCCACGGCAGCTTTGTCCGCCGTATTGCCATAATCCAACCGACCCGCAGCGGCGCGGTTGCTGTCCTGCATGGTACTCGTTACGCCCTCGCTTAAGGCGGCCTTCGCACCCGCTAGCGCTGGTATTGACTCGCTAAGCAATTGCGCACCCTGGCCGGCTGCCAACATCTCGCGAAGATGCCCCGCCAGGCCGAAGCCGGTGATATCGGTAGCGGCGCTGGCCCCGTGCTCCACTGCCAGTCGGCCGGCCACAAGATTGCTCTTCAACATCTCGTCGATGGCGGCAACCAGATCCCTGCCGTCTGCCTGCAATTGCATGTGGGCGGCGAAAAGAGCGCCGCTACCCAGCGGCTTGCACAGCACCAACTGGTCGCCGGGCTGGAGGCCCTGTTTCGGTAACAGGGCATGATCTTTGGTCGCTGCCTGGCCATTGACCACGAAGCCCACGCTCAACTCCTGGCCTTGCATACTGTGACCGCCAAGCAAGACGCAGTCGACCGCACTGAGCTCATGCAGCGCACCCGCCAATACTTGCTGCAGCTCACGCTGCAACAGCGTTTCAGTAGCGAACGGCAGCGTTATCACCGCCAGGGCAGACAGCGGCCGCGCTGCCACTGCATAGAGGTCGCTAAGCGCGTGATTCGCCGCAATTCTACCCATCAGCCAGGGGTCGCCGACCATCGCACGCAACACGTCGACACTTTGCATAATTGGGCCGTGAGAACTGACGATTGCGGCATCGTCCGAGCTTACTGAACGGGGGCAGTGCTGTGGATAGCGATCGGATAGCGCCGCCAGCGCCGCCCTCAGGCTGTCACCCCCCACCTTTGCGCCGCAACCGCCGCAGGGAGCCTGGACTGCCTCCCCGCTCGGCAAGGCATTCTCCGGCGCCGACGGCATCGGCGGAAGCGACTCGAACAAGGCCATGAAACGGCGATCGATTCGATCCTTCCAGCGCCATACCCAGTCCCCGCTGGCTGCAAGCCCGTGTTTGTCGGCTACTGCCCGCTTGCCACCCAGCGACAGCAGCGAAAGGAAACGCCGCTGCGGCCGATGATTCTTCAGCGGCAGCGACAGTAGCCGGCAACGCAGATTATGGGCCAGCACCGGTGCCTGGCGAACTGCAAAAACGCCCGCCCTCGGTCTGGGGTGATTGACCTGCACGGCGATATCACCGGCGGCAAATATCGACTCGTCGTCCAGTGCCTGCAGGGTATCGCGAATCAACAGGAAGCCCCTGTCATCGGTGGCCAGACCGGACTCGGCAACCCAGGGTGCGGCAACCGCACCCGTGCACCAGAACAAGCGGTCAAACTGTGCCGGCTCATGCCCTGACTCAAACTGGAGCTTGCGCTGGTCCACTCCAGCCACCCGGGCATTGCAGTGAACATCGATGCCCAACGCATCCAGGCCTCGCCTGACGGCTGCGCGGGCGCCCCGACTATACTCAGGCAAAATATCTGCCGCACCGCAGTACAGCGCGAATTGCAACTTCCGCCCGGCAAGACAAGTTGCCATCGCCATCACCAGCTCGACGCTGCCGGCACCACCACCGACTACTGCCACGCGCGCTTCCTGACCGTCGATCTGCGCCTGCCAGCGCTGCCAGTTCTGCCACAGTCCAGCGACAGGTTTTACCGGCACAGCGTGCTCACGAGCACCGGGAACGGAGTCTAATTCCGGCTGGGAGCCGATATCGAGACTGAGCAGGTCGTAGGCCAACGGCGGCCGCCCGGCAATAGAAATCAACCGCTGATCGGGGTCCAGCGCAATAACGCTGCTCTCGACAAACCGCACGCCAGCCCACTGGCACAGGCGCGCCAGATCGATATGGGTTTCCTCAAAACGGTAGTGACCTGCTACAAGTCCCGGCAACATTCCCGAGTAAGGTGTGTGACTGGCAGGAGAAACCAGCGTGATACGCACTCCAGGAATTGGCCGCATAGCCAGCATACGCAGCGCCAGCGCGTGGGCATGGCCACCCCCCACCAGTACCAGATCCTGCTGCTGTATGGCGACGGCCTGCACGGGTCAGGCAGCGCCCGCTGCCCAGTTCGTCACCTGCTCGCGGGTGCCGGTAAATAGCTGCTTACCCTCACGGCGGGACAGCTGATAGTCGTACATCGGGTCGTAATATGTTTCCAGCAGTGCGGCTATCCACTCGCGATGGGCTTCGAGGCTGCCTTCATTGCGCTGAACGGCAAAAGCAACATCAATCATGGCGGCGACGGCCTGCTGTCGTTCACCACCCAACCGTTTGCGAATCTGGGCCAGGTCGGCCTGTAATTTCTGCCTGTGGCGCTCCTCACCATCCTCCGGGAAAGCCGCTGTGTAACGGTTGCCGAGGTCGATGACGTAATCTTCCAAAACCACCTGAATACGGCTGGCGAGGCTTTCATCCACTACCGCCATCGGCGACAGCGACATCTTTTCGCGCAACTCATCCGGCAACGCCAGGCGGCCGATCAAGCGGCCCTCGTCTTCAAGAAAAACACGACGCTGCTCACCGGCAAGCAGCTTCAGCAGGGCAATGCTTATGCAATTTTCAAAATCTATCTGGCTGGGTTGGGGTTGCAACAACTGACCGAAAGTCGATCCGCGGTGATGGGCGAGGCCCTCCAGATCGATAGCTCGCGTCAGTGCATTAATCACCCGGGTCTTACCGGATCCCGTTTTGCCCGCGATTAAAACGATATCCGCCCGCGCCACAGACCGGGAAAGCTCATCGATAAGAAAGCGCCGCATGGCCTTGTAGCCACCGAGCACCAAGGGGTAGTCAATGCCCGCCTCTCGCAACCACTGCTGCACTGTCTGCGAGCGCAGACCACCGCGGAAACAATACAAGTAGCCTGTCGGGTTAGCCTGCGCGAACTCCCGCCACTGGGCCAATCGCTGTTCCCGGGTCTGACCCGCAACCAGCTGATGGCCAAGCTCAATCGCTGCCTGCTGTCCCTGCTGTTTATAACAAATGCCGACTTGTGCGCGCTCTTCGTCGGTCATCAAAGGCAAGCTCAGCGCCGATGGGAAGGCACCGTGTTGAAACTCTGCCGGCGCCCGCATATCCATCATCGGGGCGTCATGCAGAAAAAGCTGGCGATAGTCCCTGGTGTCCGCCCTGGCTACCATAGCCCGTGCGACCTACTCGGCTTCGCCGCCAAACAACGCGATCACACGGTCCTGCAGCGAAGTCACCGCGTCGGCCATCAGAGCGAAATCGGCGTCAATACGGGCCGCCTCATCGCCCTCGGGAATGTCTTCGTTTTCCTTCATGAGTTCGTCCGCGAATTTCAACCGCCTAAGGCACAGGTCTTCAGCGAGTAGCAGGCTGACCCGCTCATCCCACTGCAGCGCCAGCCTCGCTACCTGTTTGCCTGCGTGCAAATGAGTTTCCACCTCTTCACTCAACAAATCAACGCCCCGACAGCGCACCACACCACCATCTTCTCCCAACTCGCGCAGCTCGCATTCACTGCCAAGCTCAAAGTCATCCGGCAGGTTCCTGTGCACCAGCCAGTTAGTCATCGTAGCCAGTGGGGCGTTATTTACCTGAGGCAGAACGACCGGAAAGCTGCCGATGCAATCGCGCAGCAGATTGAGCAGCTCCTCTGCCCTGCTGGCACTGGCAGCATCCACGAAAATCCAGTTGGCGCGCACATCAATATAGGCATGAACCGCGGATGAACGCGAGAAGGCCCGGGGCAAGCAGTCCTGGATGATATCGTCCTTGAGGTTCAAACGCTCCTTGCGATACACCTTACGAGCCTGGGCCTGCTCTATCTCCGCGACCTTGTCTTCCAGCTGTTCGCGAACCACCGTGGACGGCAGAAGCTTCTCCTCCCGCTTGAGCCTGATCAGGAAACGGCCTGCAGCCGCGTGGGCCAGTGGCGCTTCCTCGTCGCCGACCGGCGGCACCCAACCCAGCGCCAGGGGCTGTGACGGGGTACAGGGAGTGAAAGCACGTTGCACCAACTTCTCGGCAAGCGTCTCGGCGCTGAGGTCAAAGGGGCTGGTAAGGCGATAAGCGCGAATATTCTTGAACCACATGGGTGCTACTGTCCTGGAAAAGGGAACGGATTGTACCCCAGCTTGCAGCCATTGCCAGCGAATCAGGTAAAGACAGGGACTGCGCACCCGGGGCCACTGCTCAACAATGCAAACCAGCGGGGAAATGTTACCGATCATGGCCGCAGCCGCCGTTGTATGCACTATGGCAAAGGGTTTTAATTTCTCACCCTGAAACCGTTCGAACATTGACGCCAAACAAGGTACAGATATGACCCAGGCCAGCAAAGCCACGCCCAGTCACCCCCGCCGCATGCGCGATGTCAGTCATTGGGACATGGAAACAGACGTCGCAATCATCGGCTTCGGCGGCGCCGGTGGCTGTGCGGCTATTGCGGCGGCAGACGCGGGTGCGCAAGTGGCCATTTTCGAACTGGCCAGTGCCAGCGGCGGCTCCACCGCCCTGTCCAGTGCCGAGATCTACATGGGCGGCAGTGGCGGCACCCGCGTGCAGCAGGCCTGCGGATTCGAAGATAGCACCGAGGACATGTTCAACTACATGATGATGGCCGCAGGCCCTTCGGCGGACGAGGAGAAAACCCGTAACTACTGCGAGAACAGCCGTGACCACTTCGATTGGCTGGTAGGGCTGGGAGTACCCTTCAAGGACAGCTTCCACGAAGAACGCGCCATCATGTGCCTGACCGATGACGGGCTGTTGTACACCGGTTCGGAAAAAGCCTATCCCTTCAGCGAGCGAGCCAAACCATGCCCCCGCGGCCACAACCTGTATGTAGAGGGCGATAACGGCGGCCCTTTATTCATGAAAATTGTCACCGAGAATGTCGAGCAGCGCGAACAGATTACGGTGGAATATGAGACCAGGGCCCTGACGCTCATTATCGACGAGGAGGATGCCGTCGTCGGTGTGGTGATCCGCAAGAACCAGCAGGAACTTAATGTACGCGCTAATAACGGCGTGATCCTCTGCGCCGGCGGTTTTGTCATGAATGATGAAATGGTGCGCAAGTACTCACCAATGCTGACCTGCGGTACCGAGCCGATCGGCAACCCTGGTGACACCGGTACCGGGATCATGATGGGCATGGCGGTTGGCGGCGCCGATATCAATATGCACGAAGGCTTTATCAGCCTGCCCTACTATCCGCCGGCCAGCATGACGCAGGGCATCGTGATCAATGACAAAGGACAGCGGTTTATCAACGAAGATGTCTATCACGGTCGACTCGGCGCGACTGTGCTTAAGCAGGAATCCGAGCGCTTTTACTTTATCGTGACCGTTGAGCAGTACGGCGATTACGAAAAAGTCAGCTACCTGGGCGCGCAGGTCGCCGGCACCGGCGAAACCGTCGAGGAGCTCGAGGAAGAGCTTGGGCTGCGCGAAGGCACCCTGATGCAAACCCTGCGGGTCTATAACGAGGACTGTGCCGCAGGCGAAGACACCCTGTATCACAAAGCAGCTGAATGGCTGACGCCGCTGGAAGCCCCGTTGGTAGCGCTGGATATCACCCCCGGGCGTGGCGCCTTCGTTCCATATTTCACTCTCGGCGGGCTCGATACGCTACCCACCGGTGAAGTTGTAAACGCCCAACGCGAACCTATAAAGGGTCTCTATGCCGCAGGGCGGACGGCCTGCGGTGTGGTTCGCACCGCTGCCGGCTACAGCAGCGGCATGTCGGTCGGTGACGCCACTTTTTCCGGCAAACTGGCCGGCAGACAGGCTGCCAACCGCCGCAGCCAGTAGCACGGTGGCTGGCTTGCCAGCCGGCCACCACACTTCTACCATGGAGCCACACCCGCGACCCACGCGGCCCTTAGTTGATCGCCAGCAATGGCGCTAACAGGATGGCTCAATGAAATTTCTGCATACCATGGTCCGCGCCCGCGACCTCGACGAAACACTGGATTTTTACTGCAACAAGCTCGGGCTTGTTGAGGTCAACCGCTACGACAGTGAGCAGGGCCGATTTACCCTGGTGTTCCTGGCAGCCCCCGACGATGCGGACACCGCGAAGACCACGATGAGCCCCTGCATCGAGATAACCTGGAACTGGGATACGCAGGAATACGACAGTGGCCGTAACTTCGGCCATCTGGCCTATCGGGTGGAGAACATCTACGACACCTGCCAGCACCTGATGGATAGCGGCGTCACCATCAACCGTCCTCCACGCGACGGCCACATGGCATTTATCCGCTCCCCGGATGGCATCTCCATCGAGTTGTTGCAGGAAGGCGAATCGCTGCCTGCTCAGGAGCCCTGGCAGTCTATGGAGAATACGGGCAGCTGGTAAAGAGCCGAAATTCGTGACAAACAGCCTGACAACCCGCCTTATCGTTTTACTGACCTTATGTGCAGCGACCGTTATAGGCATTGGAATGCTGGTCGATTACCGTCTCTCCAAGAATGAGATACTCGAACGGGTCAAGCTTGAATCACGAGAAACAATCTCCAGTGTCATCATCGACCTTGAAAACCTGCTCGACGGGGTTGAGGGGTCGACATTATTTCTCGGCAAAATATTGCAACAACGCGACTACTCCATGGAAGGTCTCGAGCAAATGCTCAAGGACATTGTCGAGAATAACGAAGACATTTTCGGCTCGACAATCGCGCTAAATCCTGAGCTTGTCGATAACCCTTTAGGCTTTGCCCCCTACTACTTTCATCGAGAGGGTATCCTCTCCTCTGCAAATCTCGCTGGCGAGCGGGATAACTACGCCGAGAAGGCCTGGTACATTGAGGCGGTTCGTGCCGGCAAGCCGATCTGGGTAGATCCGTACTTCGACTATGGCGGCGGCGAGGTGCTGATGACGACGTTCTCCGTTCCCGTCTTGCGCGTTAACGAGCATGGACAACAATACCTGTATGCAGTCGTGACGGCCGACGTGGCTTTGGACGAATTGCATCGCTATCTACAGGGGCTGCGGCTGGGCGAAAACGGCTTCGGAATTCTCCTGAGCAAGGATGGAACAGTGTTGAGTGCCCTCAGGCCGGAA
>CALJFL010000116.1 GCA_938074135.1 uncultured Halieaceae bacterium
TTCAGGGCGCCCCACCACAGCGCCAGCGCCGCGGCCCTGATCGGTGGCGGCAGCAAACCCCGGCCGGGCGAGATATCCCGCGCCCACGGCGGCGTTCTGTTTCTCGACGAGTTGCCCGAATTTCCGCGCCACGCCCTGGAGGCATTGCGCGAACCGCTGGAATCCGGGTACATCACCCTGTCCAGGGCACTGCACAAGATTCGCTACCCCGCCCGATTCCAACTGGTGGCCGCCATGAATCCTTGCCCCTGCGGGCATGACGGTGACCCAGACAGGCAGTGTCGCTGCACGCCAACGCAAATCGAGCGCTACCGCGCACGCCTGTCCGGACCCCTGCTCGACCGCATCGACCTGCACATTCCAATGCCCAGGGTTCCAGCCCCTCTTTTGTTGCAGCAAGAACAGGTTGGCGAGTCTTCACTTACGGTACGCCACAGAACATATAAGGCCCGGCAAAGGCAGTTGGCACGGCAAGGCCACCCCAACGCGGCGCTGCCCAACGACGCGGTCATCGCTGCCTGCCAGCTGACTGCGCCGCTGAGACAGTGGCTGGAAGACGCCGCTAACCGCCTGCAACTATCCGCACGGGCGCTGCACAGCACACTTCGGGTGGCGCGAACCATCGCCGACCTGGCCTCAGAAGAGGCGGTCACCGAGGCGCACCTTGGTGAGGCCCTGGCATTTCGCAACCCGCTGCTACAACAGTAAACACGGCGCCTGCCAGACCCCTGGCAACTTTACCCCTGCATCAATCTGTGCCAAAATACTACAAACTACTAGTCATTAGTTTGCGCCGCAAAGTCGCAACCACTGCACGGAGAAGACCATGAGCCAGTGCCCTTTTGCCAATCTGCTGGACCCGGATACCTACGCCCAGGGCATGCCCTACCAGATGTTGAAAGATATGCGCGAGACAGGCCCCGTATTGAGGATGGAGGACCCACTATCGGGTGTCCCGTACTGGGTGGTCACACGGATTGCCGAGCTGGACTACGTGTCCAAGAATCCCGCCCTGTTCTCCTCTGCCGAAAAATCCGCTTTCCCGATGGAGGCGGACGAGAGCATGGTCGAGATGCATCAGAACACCATCATCAACATGGACCCGCCCCGACACCAGAAAGTGCGGCGCGTGGTACGCAATGCCTTTACGCCCAAACGGGTGGAGTCCTACGAACCCAAATTCCGGGAGCACGCCCGTAAAATTGTCGACAATGTCATCGCCAGGGGTGAGTGCGAATTCGTCGAGGAGGTGGCTGCCGAATTGCCGCTGATCGCGATTCTGGAATTGCTCGGTGTGCCACTGGAGGACCGAAAAAAGTTCTTCGACTGGACCAACACCATGATCTTTGCCGATGACCCGGACATGATCACGTCTGAAGAAGAAGGCATGCTGGCCTCTCTCGAAGTTATTAAGTACGCCATGACAATCGCCGCCAGGCATCGCGAAGAGCCCATGGACAATATCACCGGCGCGCTGCTGGACGCCGAAATTGATGGGGAGCCCATGTCGGAAGACATGTTCGCCTGGATGTTCATCCTGATTTTAGTCGGTGGCAACGAGTCAACCCGCACCGTCATCGCCCAGGGCATGCGCCTGCTAATGGAAAACCCGGACCAGCTGCAATACCTGGTCGACAATCCAGACAAGATAGGTGACGCCTGCGAAGAGATTCTCCGTTACAACACCGCCTTTATCTCCATGCGGCGCACCGCTATGGAAGACCTGGAATTGGGCGGCCAGCAGATCAGCAAAGGCGACAAAATCATCCTGCATTACCACATGGTTAATCACGACGAACATGTCTTCGGTGAGGACGCGATGACCTTTGATGTGCGTCGGGCGGAGCGTATGCCCGACCTCTACAACCAGCTGCGCTCTTTTGGTTTTGGCCAGCACTTCTGCATCGGCTCACATCTGGCACGACTGGAACTGCGCATCATGATGGAAGAGATCATCACGCGTCTGCGCAACCCGCAATTCGATGGCGAGCCGAAGTTTGCCCGCTCACTGTTCGTCAATGCCATGAAAGAAATGAAGATTACTTTCGACGCTCAGGCCGACAGCGCTAACGCCGCCTGACTAACTCTCGCCGCGCAAGCGGCTGCGGTACTTGCTGCGCGCAAGCTGCTGCATGTCTTCGACAGTATCGCTCTCATCCATAATTTCGCGACCCAGCAGCGTTTCAAGGGCGTCCTCCAGCGTAACAATACCGGCGGTCTGGCCGTACCGGTCCTGCACCAGGAACATATGCTCACGCCGCTTGAGAAAGGTATCGAGCAGTTGCAGCACCGGCAATTCTTCCGATACCGGGTTCATGGGCGAGGCGATATCGGCCAGCGCGCTGTCGCCGCCACCATCGCGCTCGGCCTGCAACATCGCCGGGCGGAACACCAGCCCGACCACCGAGTCGATATCGCCACTATAAACAGGAATCCGGGTGAAGGGGTTGTCGCCAAGCTGCGCCAGCGCAGCGCTTACCGTCAGATTGTGGTCCAGTGCAGTAACCACCGACCGCGGGGTCAAAATATCTTCCGTACGGGCTTCGCGCAGCACCAGGATATTCTCCAGCAGCTGGCTCTCCTGCGGCCCAAGTGCACCCTCTTTGGCACCCAGTTGGGCCAATGCCGAGAGTTCCTCGCGGCTGATGACAGATGCCTGGTGACTGGAAAAAAGGCCAGTCAGATGCGCCGAGATCCAGACGAACGGAAACAATATCTTGACCAGCACCTGAATCACATAGGCCGAGGGCAAGGCCAACTGCTTCCAGAACGTAGCGCCCAGCGTCTTGGGAATGATTTCGGATAAATACAAAATCGCCAGGGTGAGCAGAAAAGCGATCAGGCTTTCCCATTTTTCCCCGAACACCTTGGCGGCCTGGGCACCGACGCCCGCTGCGCCCATTGTGTGGGCGAAGGTGTTCAGAATGAGGATGCTGGAAATAGACTGGTCGAGGTCGGTCTTTACCTGCTTCAGGGCCTTGGCACGGCGCGGCTTGTTGAGCAGTTCACTTTCCACAAACGCCGGTGTCACTGACAGCAACACAGCCTCGAGGATAGAACAAAGAAATGACACACCGATCGCGATGACGAGATAGGTGATCAACAAAGTCATTGTTTTATTTCATCCGAGCCAATAAAAGAGCCCACATTGTACCCAAAATTTCGTCGGCGTGAGCTTTCTCGACCAGCTTTCCCTGTCAGGCGGATTCACGGCACTCGGCGGCCATAGTGGCCAATAGCTCGGGTGGCTCGAAAACCGGGCTCCAGGGGCTGGCCAGCGATCACTGAAAAATTCCGCCAACCGCCAGGCACTGGAAGAATTTCAGCAGCCCTGTGCTAGGATAAGCCACTGCCAAAGCGGCAGAATCCGGACGACTACAAGGTTAAAAAGCGAGCACCACATGGAGCAAATCAAGCCAATATTGATGAAGCTGGGGCAGTACGGCGAACTGATCATGACCGGAATGCTGGTCATGTTCGGCGGTATGATTGCCATTTTTCTGCTCTATCGGATGGCGACCGCACTGATCAAACCCGGTGGCACCTACGCTCGCCTCATGAAAGTTGCCTTCGGCGCCGTCTACGCCATGATCCTGGTACTGACGGTGGTGTTGGCGGCAGATCGACTTGGCTATAACGTCTCGGGTCTGGCCGGCGTGGCCATTTTGCTGGTACTGGTCGGCGCCACCTTGTTTTTCTTCCTGATACCGTTCCTGCCCCGGCTGCCGTTTGTCACCGGCAATATGATTGAGGTCAGGGGTGTCATGGGCACCGTGGAAGCTATCACCGCCTATCAGACGGTCATCCGCAAATTCGACGGCCAGACTGTCTTCATGCCCTCGGCTATGGTCATGGCGTCGCCAATTACCAATTACACGCTGATCCCGCAGCGCAGGATCGAGCTCAATGTGTCGATATACCCCAACGACGACCTGCTCCGCGCCAAGTCCCTGCTACTGGAATTGATGAGCAGCCAGGAGCACGTACTCGAAGACCCGCAACCGAGCGTGTTCGTCACTGGCATTGATGGCGAGAAGGCGAGCCTGGTAGCTTTCTGCTGGGTCGAAAATGCCAACTGGTTTGGCACCCGCGATGCGCTCTGGATCGCCGTTGCCAGTGCCTTCGAGAGTGAATCCAATGTGTCACTGGCCCTGCCGCAAATAGCTCTGCGCAACGACAATCACGCTTGAACGCCAACGACCTCAATCCACGGCAGCGTGAGGCCGTGCGCTACATCGATGGTCCGCTTCTGGTGCTGGCCGGCGCCGGCAGCGGCAAGACCAGTGTCATCACCCGCAAGATTGCCTACCTGGTAAACACCTGCGGTGTTAACGCCAGCCACGTCGCCGCCGTCACCTTTACTAACAAGGCAGCCCGGGAGATGAAAGAGCGGGTTGGAAAGCTGATCAAGGGCTCCGCCGCTGAGGGCCTTACGGTCAGCACCTTCCACCAGCTTGGCCTTAATATTATCCGCACCGAACGCAGGGAGCTCGGCCTCAAAAACGGTTTCTCTATTTTTGATGGCCAGGACAGCCATACCCTGATACGCGACCTTCTTATTCAGGAGCACGGCGCGGAAGGTGACCAGGCGGCCAGTATTCAGCAGCGCATCTCGCAGTGGAAAAACGATCGGGTACTACCTGAGCAGGCAGTTGAGGGTGCGACCAGCCCCGCCGACATGCTGTGCGCCCAGGCGTACCTGCGCTACAACCGGGCCCTGCGCGCCTATAACGCGCTGGATTTTGACGATCTGATACTGCTGCCCACCATTTTATTCGAGCAGTCACCCGACATCCTGGAACGCTGGCAGCATCGCCTGCACTACCTGCTGGTTGATGAATACCAGGACACCAATTCCAGCCAGTACCTGTTGGTCAGGCAACTGGTGGGCAACCGCAGCGGTCTCACCGTGGTCGGTGACGACGATCAGTCAATCTATGCCTGGCGCGGGGCGCGACCCGAAAACCTGGTACAGCTGCAGGAGGACTTTGGCGGGCTGAAGGTCATCAAGCTGGAACAGAACTACCGCTCAACGTCGCGCATCCTGAAAGCGGCCAACGCACTCATTGCCAACAACGCCCACGTGTTCGAAAAACAACTGTGGAGCGAACTGGGCTACGGCGAGCCGCTGCGCGTTATTCGCTGCGCCGATGAAGTGCAGGAGGCAGACCAGGTCGTCGCGGAAATTCTCGACCACAAGCTGCGCAAGGGCACCCGCCTGGGCGACTACGCGGTGCTGTACCGGGGCAACCATCAGTCCCGCTTGCTGGAGGTGGCCCTGCAACAGCAACAGGTGCCTTATCACATGAGTGGCGGTACCTCGTTCTTCGCTCGCAACGAGGTCAAGGACATCATGGCCTACCTGCGACTGGTCATGAATGAAAACGACGACAACGCCTTCCTGCGCGTCGCCAACGTGCCCAGACGTAAACTCGGCGCCTCCACGCTGGAGGCACTGGGTAACTTCGCCAAGGAACAGCGCTGCAGTCTCAACCAGGCCTGCGTGAGGATTGGCAGTGACAAACTCGCGGAAGTGAGCCTGCGACGCCTGCAGGAGTTTCACCAGTGGCTATCGACGGCTCGAGGGCGCTGCCAGGGCGAACGCAGTGTGTCGGGTATTCGTCAGATGATTCGCGATATCGATTACGAGGCATGGCTCAACCAACTCAGTTCCAGCGAAGACGTTGCCGAGCGGCGCATGTCCAACGTTAACTTTCTCATTGATAGCCTGCAGCGGGTGATGAATGAGGAACAGGTCGGGCTGGACGAAGCGATCTCCAGGCTGGTGCTGCGCGACCTGCTGGAACAACAGGAAGAAGAGGAAGCCAGCGACGATTCAGTGCAGTTGATGACACTGCACGCGTCCAAAGGACTGGAATTTCCCCACGTCTTCATTGTCGGGATGGAGGAGCAGCTGCTACCGCACCGGGCCAGTATCGACGACGGTAACATCGAGGAAGAACGGCGCCTGGCCTACGTTGGCATTACCCGTGCGCGCCAGACCCTGTCGATGACGATGGCGCGCAAGCGGCGCCAGTTTGGAGAGACTATAAATTGCGAGCCCAGTCGCTTTATCGAGGAATTGCCGGCAGACGACCTGCAGTGGCAAGGGGGCGACGAAGACACTGCCCAAGCCAACGAGGAACGGGGCCAGGAGACCCTGGCCAGCCTGAAATCGCTGTTCGGCTAGGGCCGGCTACTGTTCCTTACCGCCAACAATATTGGTCATTCCCAGCTTGTGCTTGAGACGCTCGCGCACGCCCTGAACAATCGCGTAAAAGCCAGGAATGAAGAAGGTGCCCACCAGCAGGGCGGCCAGCATGCCGCCAAACACGGTGATTCCCAGTGACCGCTGACCGAAAGCACCGGCACCGCTGGCAAATACCAGTGGCAGGATACCGAGGATAAATGACACGGCAGTCATACAGACCGCCCGAAAGCGCAGACGACCCGCCTCCCGGGCGGCGCTGATAATCTCTTCACCCTCCTGTTCACGGCGATGACGGGCAAACTCCACAATCAAAATAGCGTTCTTGGCCGCCATCCCGATCAGCAACACGACGCCAATCTGGGCATACAGGTTCAAGGCCACGCCGGTCAGCAGCAGCGCGGCAATGGCACCCCCTATTGCCATCGGCACCACCAGAATGATGGCGAAGGGTATCGACCAGCTCTCGTATTGCGCCACCAGGAACAGG
>CALJFL010000117.1 GCA_938074135.1 uncultured Halieaceae bacterium
CTTCGGGTGGCGGTCACCCTCGTCCTTGCCGGTACCACCGAGCGTCACCGATTGCAGTATCGACACATTGTTGCCGACCACCGCGGTTTGCCCGATCACCAGGCCGGTTGCATGATCCAGCATGATGCCATGGCCAAGTTCCGCCGCCGGGTGTATGTCTACGCCGAACTCCGACGACATCCGGTTCTGGAAGAACAGCGCCAGGGATTCACGGCCCTGCTGCCACAACCAGTGCGCGACCCGGTAGGTTTCCAGCGCGTGAAAGCCCTTGAAATACAGGAACGGGATATACAGTTCGTGGCAGGCTGAATCGCGTTCCATCACCGCGCACAGGTCTGCCCGCACTTTTTCCAGAATACCCGGGTCGCTCTTGAACGCCTCCAACATGACCTCGCGCAGCAGCAGCGAGGATGCGGTGGGGCTGTCCAACTGGTTGGCCAGGTGAAAACTGAGTGCTCGCTCCAGCTTGGCATGATTGAGAATGGTCGCGTGCAGGAAACTGGCCAGAATGGGCTCATCGGCGGCGTGCCCCGCGGTTTCCTCTCGAATTCTCTGCCAGACAGCATCTTGTTTTTTGGATGACATAAGCCTACCTCATCGTGAACTCGTCACTTTAGCCTATCAGCGCAGAATCGTCACTTTGCCAAGCCTTCAGTTACCTTGATATCGCCACAAGGTATGTCCGCTGTCACGATACTTTTGCTCGAACAGGGTTAAAGGGTGTCGTCCCGCTGCGAATTGGGATACCAGGCCCCTGACCCCGGCCAGGTGCAGGGCGAGGCCAAACTCCTCGGCGTAGATTTGCCAGTTAGTGCGCAGTTCTATCCTCCCTTGCAGGGCTAACAGCAACGGGAAAGCCGGGTGGCCATGGATGCGCCGTTTCAGGTGCGTACTCTTCGGCCAGGGGTTGGGGTAGAGCAAGTAATGATGGCTTACGGTGAGTCCGGCCTCTACCATGAGCAGCCACAGTGGCTCGCACTCCGCTCGCAGCAGCAGGTAGTGACCCTCTGTGCGGTTGTGACGGGCCAGGCGCTGTGCCGACTGATCGATACCGATGACCAGGTGATCGGGGTAAAGCCTGGCAAGCTGGGCGGTGCTCAGGCCGGTGCCGCAGAAGGAGTCCAGCACCAGTGGACGCGGTGTTTTGGCCAGTGCCTCGCCAATTTGCTCGAATGCTTCCTTGTTAAATGCAGCGACGGGCTTGCGCCAACGGGTTTCCAGATGGCGGCGCAGCAGGCTGGGCAGCCCTGGGTGGGTGTTTTGCTGATTGCTGCTGACCCGACTCGATTCTGCCTGCACCCCGGACTTGCTCCTGTCAATTATCTGGTGACTGATAGACTGATGTTTGATGTCCGTCAGTGCCCCTGAGATCATAAGGGCACAGACTCTCCTGATCTACTGAAATGGATACGGTAAAACGCAATGCGCGATGACCTGCGGCCTTATTGGCTGAAAAAGACTTACCTGAAGTTCCGCCACTGGTATACCGATTACTTCCTGCGCCCGCAGTGCGTGGAGATGGGGCCTTACGACGCGGTGATGAAACCGTGGTATGTCCATATTTCGGGCCCCAATATAAAGATCGGGCGGTGTTTTACCGCCATCGGTGAACCCATGCACCGGGTGGAGGTGGGTGTCTGGGGCCGTGAACCTGGCAAGGGTGCCATAACTATTGGTGATGGGGTGCTACTCAGCCCCGGCACCCGGCTCAGCGCCTGCGACAGCATCACTATCGGCAACGGGGTGATGATGGCCAACGGCACCTACATCACCGACTCGGACTGGCATACGATCTATGACCGTACCCAGCGCTCGGAGAAGCAGACACCGGTCGTGGTAGAAGACAATGTCTGGCTCGGTGACCATGCCACTGTCCTCAAGGGGGTCACCATTGGCCAAAATAGCGTGGTGGCGGCCCGGGCGGTGGTGACCCGCGATGTACCGGCCAATGTGATTGTCGCCGGTAATCCGGCCCAGGTGGTCAAGGAACTGGACCCTGAGCGGGAGATGACAACCCGTCTGGATTACTTCGCTGATCCGGCGGGGCTGGCGCAGTTTTTTGATCAGGTGGACCGGCAGGTACTGGCCGGCAATAGTTTCTGGCGTTGGCTGTTTTCAGTGGTTTACCCCGCTTCCAGATCCTGACGAGACCGGTGCCGCTATAACAGCTGCAGGGGTTCTTCCTGTAGCGCTGACATCTGCTCACGCAATTCCAGAATGTGCTCAGCCCAGTAGCGCTCGGTATTGAACCAGGTAAAACTGTGGGGGAAGGCCGGATCCTGCCAGCGGCGTCCCAACCAGGCCGCATAGTGCACCAGCCGCATGGTTCTCAGGCTTTCCAGCCAGCGCAGTTGGCGAGGCTCGAAGTCACAGAATTCGGAGTAACCTTCAATCAACTCTGACAGCTGCAATTGCTTGTCGTGGCGCTCGCCGCTGAGGAACATCCACAGATCCTGCATGGCCGGAGCCATACAGCAGTCGTCGAGGTCGACGAAGTGGGCGCAGTCGTCTCGCCACAGGATATTGCCCACATGGCAGTCCCCGTGTACCCGGATCATGCTCTGGGGAGGCACCTCGCCAAATACATCGGACACTATGGCCAGCAAGTCGGCGGTGAGAGAGTTGTAAGCCGGTTCCAGGCTGGCCGGAATAAAGTTCGCCAACAGGAACTCTCTACTGTCCGCGAGCATTCGCTGTACGGTCATGGTCTGGCGGTGTTTAAAGGCTTTGGCCCGACCGACGCTGTGTATCCTGCCCAGGGTGCGACCCAGCACGATCAGGTTGTCGGGGTTGTCCAGTTCCGGGGGATAGCCACCCCGGCGGGTAAACAGCGCGAACAGAAAATCGTCATGGCAGTGCAGGCTGTCGCCATTGGTGCCGATCAAGGGTGCTACCACCGAGATATCGGCATCACGCAGTTCGAAGCTGAAGCTATGTTCCTCCCTGATCTGTGCTTCGCTCCAGCGCTCAGGTCGATAGAATTTGGCGACCAGTGGAACCTCATCTTCGATGCCAACCTGGTAAACCCGGTTTTCATAACTGTTCAGGGCCAGCAGGCGGGCATCGCAGCGGTAGCCGGCGGATTCGACAGCACTGATCACTGCGTCGGGCGTCAACCTGTCGTAAGGGTGTTCATTCATAGCTTGTCGCCTGCTTCGCTCAGAAGCGCGGCACTCTTGATCTGGGCGTAGAGGGTATCACCTGCTTGCAGTGCCAGTTCGGTGGCCGATTTACGGGTTATGCGCGCCAGCAGCGATTGCCGACCCAGTGCCAGGCGCAGTAGGACCCGCGCATTGGCGGTCTCCTCGATCTCGGCCAGGGTGACCTCGAGGATATTCAGGATACTGGTGGCCGCGGGGCGCTGGCGGCAGACGCTGACGTCGCGTGCCGGAATCCGGATACGCCGACTGTCGCCCACCGCGCCGGCGAGTTGGTTCACCCACAGCGACTGGTTTTCGACATTCAATTCGGTCAGCCCATAGCTGGCATCGTGGTGGGCAATGGTTCCGGTGGCGATAGCAGCGGCCGGTTCCTGGTGGGCGAGCGAGCTGTTCAGCCGGCTGGTCAGCTCCAGCAGTGGTCCCTGTTCCTTTAGCTCGCCACGATCCAGCACTAGCAGGTGCTCAGCGAGCTGGCTGACCTCCTCGATGTCATGGCTGACATATAGCATGGGCAGATTCAGTGCCTCGCCTGCTGCCCGCAGTCCCTGCAGGCATTGGCTCCTGGCCGCGCTGTCGAGGTTGGCCAGTGGTTCGTCCAGCAATAGCAGTTCAGGAGCGCTCAGTAGCGCCCGGCCGATCGCAACCCGCTGTTTTTGTCCGGCGGATAACTGATCGCAGCTACTGTCCAGCAGATCCTGCAGGGCCAGCCACTGGCATACCGTAGCCAGAGGCAGTGCTTCGCTACCCGCGCGCTGGCTGGCGTAGGCCAAATTGCCGCGCACATCCAGATGCGGGAACAGCCGGGCGTCCTGGAATACGAAGCCGATGCGTCGTTGCCAGGTGGGCGTCGAGTAATCCCCGGACAACCAGCTGTCTTCGCCGAACTGAATGGTGCTGCCGGGCTCGGTAGGCCGCAGACCAGCCACGCATTCCAGCAAGGTCGTTTTACCGCTGCCGCTGGCACCATAGATCGCTGTTGTTGAACCCGCAGGCAGGTGGCAGTCGATGTCGAGGCGGAAGTCACCACTACCCTCGCACTTGATAGTCAGCTGCAAGCCGCTCATGAGCGAATTCGCCAGCTGCTGTCATCGCTGCGGTAGAGCAGGTACAGGGTGATCAGGGAAAAGGCAACCAGGCCGCCGGCCAGCTGATGGGCCTCGGCAAAGCGCAGCGACTCGACGTAATCGTAAAGGGCGATGGACAAGACCTGGGTCTCTCCGGGTATATTGCCGCCGATCATCAATACCACCCCGAATTCACCGACTGTGTGGGCGAAGCCCAGGCTGGCGGCTATCAGGAAGCTGCGGCGGGTCAGTGGTATGACAATCGAGCGGAACTGGTCCAGTGGTGACGCGCCGAGCGTGGCGGCGGCTTTCAGTAAGTCGGTCGGCACCCGGCTGAAGGCCTGTTGCAATGGCTGCACCACAAAAGGCAGGGAATACAGCACTGATCCTATAACCAGTGCACTGAAACTGAACGCCAGTTGCGAGCCGGTCAGTTGCTGCCAAAATTTACCCACGGCTGTGCCCGGCGCGAACATAATAAGCAGGTAAAAGCCCAGTACGGTTGGTGGCAGAATCAGCGGCAGGGCGACAATGGCCTCAATAGCGGCGGTTGCTGGCCCGCGCCGGCGTGAGAGCCACCAGGCCAGGGGGGTGCCGAACAGCAGCAATATGACGGTGGTGATCCCCGCCAGTGCCACGGTCAGCCAGATGGCGGTTTGGATAGGCTCGCTCATGGGCAGGGATCATACCCTGCGGCGGCGATCTGCGCCCGTACCTCGATACTGGCCAGCCAGTCAAAATAGCCCTGTGCAGCGGGGTTGTCGTGCCCGCGGGGTAATAACAGGGCGTACTGGTCGATGGGCGGGTGCCAGTCTGCGGGTATCTTCCTTGCACCCGCGCCGACCAGCGACAAGGGTACCAGGGCCAGATCGACCCCGCCGGTGTGCCAGAACTGGTAAGCCTGCATGGCGTTGTTGCCGCGCACAAGCTTGCGTCCAATACCGGCTGAAAACTCCTCACGGGCCAGCACTGCTGTGGCCGCGACGCCATAGGGTGCGGTGGCGGGGTTGGCGATCGCGAGGCTCAAGGCCGGGTCCGCCAGTTGCGACAACTGGCCGCCGACCAGCACGAGTCTGCCCCGTGCATAGCAGCGCAAGTGGTCGCTTGTGGTCTCGTATTCGTCGGCCAGATTCGTTGGTGTGCGTTGATCCGCGGCCAGCAAAACATCGTAGGGAGCGCCGCTCAGGATCTGGTGGTACAGCACACCGGTTGCGCCGCTGCTGAGTATTACAGAGTAGCCAGTTTCAGCCTCAAAACGCGGGTTGAGTTGCTCCAGCAGCGGCCGGAAGTTGGTTGCAACAGCAACATGTACGGGACTTTGGGCCCTGATAGGCAAGACGACCAGCAGAAGCAGCAGTGGCAAGATTCGCATAATAGCTGTGGGCCTCTCCCCTGGCTTATGTCCAGCTTGCGTCGGGCGTTGGTGTTCTGGCAATGCACCATACCTCGATGTGACTTGCGCCCGCTGCCTTGAGCTGCGTCGACAGGGAATGGGCGGTGGCCCCAGTGGTAACCACGTCATCGACCAGGGCAACGCGGAGGTTGTCACAGCGCCCCTGCACTGTAAAGGCATTGGCGGGCAGGGCGCTGCGCTGCCTGGCATTGAGTCCCGACTGGGCCGGACTGTGGGTTTGCCGCGTGCATTGCACAGCGCTGGAACAGGCCGCAGCCAGCGTTTGCCGTTGCACGATAGCGGCCGCCAGCAGTTCCTCGGATTGGTTGAAGCCGCGCCAGAGCAGTCTGCGCCAGTGCAGAGGCATCGCAATGAGTAGGTCTGGCGGCGGGCCGGCGGGCTCGCCGGTGAGCAACAAGGTGGCCAGCAGCGGCGTCAATCGTTGATCGCGCTGGTATTTCCAGGGCGTGATCAGTGCCGCGAGCTGCTGGTCGTAGAGCCAGGGCGCCCGGACAGCATCGAAGGCCGGTGGCTGTTGTTGGCACCGGCCGCAGATGCGCAGCGCATCTGCGAGCGGAGGTAAAGGCAGGGCGCATTGGGCGCAGCTATACCAATTGCGCGGCAGGGCCTGTTGGCAGGGATGGCACAAGGGAATGTCACGGCCACTGGCCAATCCGCACAGGCGGCACGATTGCGGGAAGAGTCCGTCGAGGAGCCATCGTGTAAATCTGTTAACCATCGTGCCATCCTCAGGTTGACTGTTAACGCTCACGCTTTATCATTAGCGTTTGCCCCTGCCAGCCACTGGAAATGCTTATGTCCGCCTCTGCTCACGGTTCACACGCCCCTTCTCCTGCAGCCATTCGCCACGACTGGAGCCGCGGAGAAGTCGAGGCCCTGTTTACCCTACCGTTCAATGATCTCCTGTTCGCGGCTCAAAGCGTGCACCGTCAGTATTTTGACCCAAATCAGGTTCAGGTCAGCACCTTACTTTCCATCAAAACCGGCGCCTGCCCGGAAGACTGCGCCTACTGTCCCCAGAGCAACCGCTTTGAGACGGGGTTGGAGTCCGAGAAACTGATGGAAGTGGAGCAGGTACTGGAACAGGCGCGGGCAGCGAAAGCCAGCGGCGCGACACGTTTTTGCATGGGTGCAGCCTGGCGTTCTCCGAAGAACAGGGACATGCCGTACGTGGTGGCCATGGTAAAAGGTGTGCGGGAGTTGGGCTTGGAGAGCTGTATGACCCTGGGCATGCTGACTGATGAGCAGGCCAGTGAACTGGCCGAGGCTGGTCTGGATTACTACAACCACAATCTCGATACTTCACCAGAGTATTACGGCGACATCATCACCACGCGCACCTACCAGGATCGCCTGGATACTCTCGATCACGTGCGTGCTGCAGGGATGAAAGTCTGTAGCGGCGGTATTGTTGGTATGGGGGAGCAACAGGCGGATCGCGCAGGCCTGCTGCAGCAACTGGCCAATCTACCGCAGCACCCCGAGAGTGTGCCGATCAATATGCTGGTCAGGGTGGAGGGAACGCCGCTGGCCGATGAGGCAGACCTGGACCCCTTCGAATTCATTCGGACCATCGCGGTAGCGCGGATCATGATGCCGGCCTCCCATGTCCGGCTGTCCGCCGGACGCGAGGAGATGAACGAGCAGATGCATGCGTTGGCCTATTTTGCCGGCGCCAACTCCATTTTTTACGGCGAAAAATTGCTGACCACGCCGAACCCGCGTGCCAATGCGGATATGGCCCTGTTTGCCCGGCTGGGGATTGAGCCCGAGCAGCGAGCGGTCGAATCCGCCCCGCAGACCCCCGATCCGCGTTTCTACGACGCCGCTGATCAGGCGTCGTCCGCAGGTAGTCAGCCGATCCACTAGCGGAGTCGGTAACAATGTCGGGTTTTTCCTCCCGCCTCAGCCGCGCGTTGGCCGAGCGCAGGGAACAGGGGCTATACCGCCAGCGCAGGACCCTGGCTTCCGCCCAGGGCCCCGAGGTCATTCTGGCCGGGCAGTCCTGTCTCAACTTTTGTAGCAATGACTACCTGGGGCTTGCCGCGGACCCGCGGTTGGTGGCCAGTTTCCAGCGGGCGGCAGACAAGTACGGGGTAGGCAGTGGCGCTTCCCACCTGGTATGTGGCCACAGTGAGCCCCATCGGGCGTTGGAAGAGGCGCTGGCGGACTTTACCGGCAGGCCCAGGGCACTGCTGTTCTCCAGCGGCTATGCAGCCAATACCGCCGTGTTGGGCACCGTGTTGCAACAGGGTGATTTCGTGTTTGAGGATCGCCTGAATCACGCCTCCTTGCTCGATGGTGGTCTGCACAGTGGCGCGCGCTTCCAGCGTTACCTGCACAATGATGTTGACTCGCTCAGGGCCAGGATGGCGTCGGCTGACGGCAACAGTCTGGTAGCGGTTGACGGGGTGTTCAGCATGGACGGCGACAGGGCGCCACTGGTGGAGCTGGCGGAGGCCTGCGATGAGGCCGATGCCTGGTTGATGGTCGATGATGCACATGGATTCGGCGTACTCGGTGAGCGCGGTGCCGGCAGCCTGGAGCTGGCTGGACTGGCACCCGAGCGGGTACCGGTGTTGATGGTTACGCTGGGCAAGGCGCTCGGTGCGGCCGGGGCCTGTGTCATTGGTGATGAATTACTGATCGATAGCCTGGTGCAACAGGCGCGCAACTATATTTACACCACAGCGACTCCCCCGGCGGTGGCTGCAGCGTCGCTTACCGGGCTGCAGCTGGTGCGCGAGGAGCCGTGGCGACGGCAGCATCTGGCGGCGCTAATCGACCAGTTCCGCAAGGGTGCCGAGCAGCTGGGGCTGCCACTGCTGGAATCCGATACGCCCATTCAGCCGTTGCTGGTCGGTGATGCCGCATTGGCCAGCGCATTGAGTGACGCTTTGCTGGCACGCGGCGTATTGATCGGCGCGATCAGACCTCCGACCGTGGCAGCGGGGACCTCTCGCCTGCGGATAACGCTGACCGCCGGTCACAGCGTGCAACAGGTGGAACAATTACTGGCAGCGCTAGCTGCTGTGTGGCCCAGTGCGTCTGACGACTGAGTACCTGCCCGCGTTGGGCTGCGCACGACAGGAACTGGTGCTGTTGCATGGCTGGTCAAGTGGCCGTGACGTTTGGCGCCGGTTGTTGGTGCCGCTGAGGTCCTGGGCCAATATCACCCTGGTGGACCTTCCGGGCTGCACCGCAACAGATACCGACGGATTTGATGGTGACCTTGCCGGCTTGCTATCGGCAGTGCTGGAGCAGGTCCCGGAACGGGCGGTCTACCTGGGCTGGTCTGTCGGTGGTCAACTGGCGACCCTGCTGGCTGAGCGGGCGCCACAGCGGGTATCGGCACTTGTTACCCTCTGTAGTAACCCCAGGTTTGTCGCAGCGGACAACTGGCCCGGTATGGCCCCTGATGCGTTCGCTGAATTCACAGAGCTGTACCAGCAGAAGCCGAGTAAAGCCCTGCAGCGCTTTGATGTATTGCAGTCCTTGAATGGTCAGCTCCGGGACCGGCGTTCCCTGCTCAACGAGCTGGCAGGCTTGCGTGGGCAGCGCGATCCCGGCGACCAGCTGGCCTGTGGGCTGACATGGCTGGCAAATATCGATCTGGTTGATGTCTTGCCCCGACTGGCGCTGGCGCAGCTACATTTGTTGGGCAGCGAGGATAGTCTGGTACCGGGCGCTCTGGCCAAGCG
>CALJFL010000118.1 GCA_938074135.1 uncultured Halieaceae bacterium
CCAGCGGTGGTCAATTGCAGCACCTCGCCCTCGGCAATGGTGGCAGAGGCGTTGGCCAGGATGCGCAAAACGTCGAGCGAGCCGGACTCCACCATCAATTGGAACGAGCGACTGAACAGGAAATCGCCGACCAGCACGCTGGCTTGATTGCCCCAAACCGCATTGGCTGTGGCGTTGCCGCGGCGCAGATCGCTCTCGTCGACAACATCGTCGTGCAGCAAGGTGGCGGTGTGGATGAACTCGACAACCGCAGCGAAGCGGACTTGCCGCTGGTCGCAGGCACCCAGGGCTTTCGCCGCCAACAGGACCAGTAGCGGCCGCAGCCGCTTGCCGCCGGCGTCCACGATGTAGTGGCCGATGTTTTCTACCATGTCGACGTCGGATTCGAGCTGCTCAATGATGAGGCGATTGACCTGCTCGAATTCACTCGCCACGGTGTTGCCGATTTGCTGCATAAAAGGGGAGTCGTAGTTGTACGCTCGGGCATGCTAGGGTGCGCCAGCAGAGGTGTCAAGCGGCCGCGTAGTCTCCCAAAACCCGGGTATTAATGCCGCTAAGTTATTGTCTTTACAGGGGAAATAAACCTTGCCCCGGAGGGGTGATTTCAGTAAAATCGCCGCCCTCTACCCCCGGTGCAAGCGCGAAAGCGTCGCCTGGAGGTGTTTTTAAACTGTTTGTGCCTAGCTCTGCCCCCTTGATTTTAAAGGGTTTTTTCCGAATGCGAGCAGGCTAATTAAACGGAGTAAGCAATGTACGCAGTTATTGAAAGTGGCGGTAAACAGCACCGCGTGGTTGAGGGCGAGACCCTTAAACTGGAAAAAATTGAAGCCGCTACCGGTGAGACCGTCGAATTCGACAAGGTTCTCATGATCGGTGGCGACGACGTCAAAATTGGCACCCCGCTGGTTGCGGGTGGCAAGGTTACCGCGGAAGTGGTTGATCAGGGACGTCACAAGAAGATCAAGATTGTTAAGTTCAATCGCCGTAAGCACTATCGGAGAGAAACTGGCCATCGTCAGTGGTACACCGAAGTCAAGATTACCGGCATCACGGCGTAAGCGAGGAGAACGGATATGGCACACAAGAAAGCAGGCGGTAGTACGCGTAACGGCCGTGATTCCCAGAGCAAGCGTCTCGGCGTAAAGCGTTTTGGCGGCGAGACCGTTAAGTCCGGCAACATTATCGTACGTCAGCGTGGAACACGCTTTCACGCGGGCGACAACGTTGGTATCGGTAAGGATCACACCTTGTTCGCTACCAGTGATGGCAAGGTTGAGTTTGTGGTCAAGGGCCCGCGCAGCCGCAAGTACGTTCAGGTGGTGAGCGCCTGAACAGCGGTTCACGCTAAACCCCGAAGAAGCCTCGTCAACTGACGGGGCTTTTTTTTTGCCTTGATATTGGCAAACCCCGGGCCAAGGCGGTTGCAGGAACAAATCCCGAAAGCGGGTAATTAGCAGGTAGAATACAACGTTATGAAATTTGTAGATGAAGCCAGTATCAGGGTGTTCGCCGGCAACGGCGGTAATGGCGCCATGAGCTTTCGCCGGGAGAAATATGTCGCCCGGGGCGGCCCCGATGGCGGCGATGGCGGTGATGGTGGCAGTGTCATCATGGAAGCCGACGATGCGCTGAACACTATGGTCGACTATCGCTTTGTCCGCACCTATCGCGCAGATAACGGCAAAAGGGGCAGCGGCCGCAACTGTACTGGCAGGAGTGGCGACGATCTGATTCTGCGGGTACCCGTGGGCACCACGGTCATCGACGAGGACAGCCAGGAGATTCTCGGTGACTTGTCCGAGGTGGGGCAGCAGCTGAAAGTTGCCCAGGGTGGTTTTCACGGTCTGGGGAACACCCGCTTCAAGTCCAGCACCAACCGGGCACCGCGACAAACCACGCCCGGTAGCGAGGGGGAACAGCGCTCGCTTAAACTTGAGCTGAAAGTGCTCGCCGATGTCGGCTTACTCGGCCTGCCCAACGCGGGTAAGTCGACCCTGATTCGTGCGGTGTCGTCGGCCAAGCCGAAAGTCGCCGATTATCCCTTTACCACGCTGGTGCCCAATCTCGGCGTCGTGAAAGTCGATAGCCATCGCAGTTTTGTGATCGCCGATATCCCGGGCCTTATTGAAGGGGCTTCCGAAGGTGCCGGGCTGGGTATCCGGTTCCTGAAGCACCTCACGCGCAATCGTATTTTGCTGCATATCGTGGATATGGCGCCGTTCGATGGTGTTGAGCCCGCTGATGCCGCGTTGTCCATCATCCGTGAACTGGAGCGATTCAGCCCGACCCTGGCGGCCCGGCCGCGCTGGCTGGTGTTAAACAAGATCGATATGATCGACGAGGACGAACTGGCCGAGCGCCGCGAGGCTCTGCTGGCCGCGCTGGACTGGCAGGGGCCTGTTTACGAAATTGCGGCTATCAGTGGCGAGGGTACAGACCGTATCTGCCAGGACATGATGGTGCTGCTGGAAGAGCAGGCCGCAGCGGAGGCCGCGGATCCGGAACTGGCGGCGGCCGAGTCGGAGATTCAGTCGCGTATGCAGCAAGAGGCCCGCGATCGCATCGAGCAACTGCGCGCACAGCACCGTGCCGCACGGGACGATGAAGACCCGGACGATGATGATGACGATTTCGATGTTGAAGTCGAATATGCGCCCTAGGAATTGCCATGGTCGCGCGTGAAGAAATAGCCGCCGCCCGCCGCTGGGTGGTAAAAGTCGGCAGCGCCCTGCTGACGGATGACGGGCGCGGGCTGGATACTGCAATGATCAGCAATCTGGTTGACCAGCTGGCGACCCTGCGAGACGCGGGAATCGAGGTAGTGCTGGTGTCCAGTGGGGCGGTCGCCGCCGGCATGGTGCGGTTGGGCTGGACCAGCAGGCCGACGGTCTTGCACGATTTGCAGGCCGCCGCAGCGGTCGGTCAGTCGGGTCTGGTGCAAAGTTACGAAACCGCCTTCAAGCGGCACGACATTACCACCGCCCAGGTGTTGCTGGTGCACGATGATGTGCTGGCCCGGGACCGTTACCTGAATGCCCGCGGTACACTCAATACCCTGTTGGGCTTCGGTGTCGTGCCGGTGGTCAACGAAAACGATACCGTAGTGACCGACGAGATACGCTTCGGTGACAACGACACCCTGGCAGCGCTGGTTGCCAACCTCATCGACGCCGACGCCCTGTTGCTGCTTACTGATCAGCAGGGCCTGTACAGCGCCGACCCGCGGAGTAATCCCGAGGCCACCCTGGTGGAGGTCAGCGACGTCAATGCCCCGGAGCTGGACCTGATGGCGGGTGAGGGCGGTAGCCTCGGTCGCGGTGGCATGGTGACCAAACTACGGGCCGCCAGACTGGCAGCGCGCTCCGGCACAGAGACCGTTATCGCCAGTGGTCGTATACCGGATGTGGTGGCTACTGTTGCCAGCGGTGCCAATACAGGCACCTGGCTGCGCACCGGCAAGCGCCCGGAAAATGCTCGCAAGCAGTGGTTGGCGAGTATGGTGCAGGTTCAGGGTAGTGTTGAACTGGATGACGGCGCGGTCAAGGTGTTGCGCGACTCCGGACGCAGTTTGCTGCCCGTGGGTGTGCGCGGTGTACACGGTGACTTCAAGCGCGGTGATATGGTGTCTTGCCGGGACGGTGACGGTCGCGAAATTGCTCGCGGCCTGGTCAATTACAATGCCGGGGAAACGAGCCGCATCATGGGGTCAGCCTCGGCTGCAATCGAGGGAATCCTCGGTTATGGCGGTGACGCTGAACTCATTCACCGCGACAACCTCATTCTGGTCTAGGGTATTAGCTGAGCCAGCGTCCCAGTGGTGTTTTCAGCCACATGAAGTCCATCAATTTTTTCATCCCCTCGGCACTTTCGATGTTGTTGGGGTAGGCGTTTTGCATCTTGCCGCCAAAACGATCAACGACAATGGGCATCTCGTGACAGTAACCGCGCAGACCTTTTTTGCCATTGACCTGACCCAGCCCTGAATTTTTCTTGCCGCCGAAAGGCGCGGCGGGTATGCCATAGCTGACAGCCATATCGTTGACGCTGCACGAGCCGGTGTCGATCGCCGTCGCCAGCCGATAGCCCTTGTCCTTGTCTTTGGTCCAGACATTACCGTTCAGGCCAAACTCGGAATCGTTGGCCAGCGCCAGCGCCTCGTCTTCGTTGGCAACCTTTTGTATGCACAGGATAGGTCCGAAGGTCTCGTGAATCATGATGTCCATGTCGTTGGACACTTCGGTGACGACGGTGGGTTCGTAGTAGAGACCGGGCAGGTCCGGGTTGCGCCTGCCGCCCATCAGGATGTTGGCGCCCTTGGCCCGGGCATCTTCCACATGGGCCTCAATAATAGCCATCTGTCGGTCCCAGAATACGGCACCGACGTCCTCCGCCCAGCCATGTTGCGACCCCTGCTTGAGGTGTTGTCCTTTTTCCATGATCAGGCGCAGAAACTCGTCGTAAACCTCGGCCACCACGTAAATTCGCTCGGTGCCGCAGCAGTAATGCCCGGTATTCATACAAGAACCCAGCCAGGCGCCATCGGCGGCCCGGTCCAGGTCGGCGTCGGCACAGACGATCATTGCATCGTTACCCCCCAGCTCCAGCGTACAGGGGATGAGCTGGCTGGCGCAGGCTTCGGCTACCTTGCGACCGGTTGCAACGCTGCCGGTAAAAGACACTTTATCGACACCGCCGCGAACGATCGCCGCGCCGGTTTCGCCATCGCCCAACAACACCTGCAGCACGCCCTCAGGCAGGCCGGCATCATTGAGTATCGTTTCGGCCAGTTTGGCGGAGTAGGGCGTCACTTCGGAGCCTTTGGCAACAACCGTATTGCCGGCCAGTATTGCCTGCACCGCCTGGTTCATGACCAGTACGAACGGTCCATTCCAGGGCGTGATCAGACCGACCACTCCCAGTGGCTTATAGACGATGCGCAACTGTTTCATGATGCCCAGAATGCCATGCACCTTGCGCTTGCGTGGTTGCAGGAACTTCTCGGCGTTCTTGGCGTAGTAACACAGGGAGTCTGCTACCGAAAATATTTCCATGCTCATGGCATCGGTGCGCGCCTTGCCTGTTTCGGCGACGACTGTGTCGATGATGTCGTCCTGTCGCTCAAGCACCAGGCGCAGGGCTTTCTCGATAATCTGTCGCCGGCTTTTCATGGAAGTGGCCGCCCAGGATGGCTGCGCTTTCCTGGCCCTGGCGATCGCCTCGGCCACGTCATCGGCATTGGCGCAGACCAGCTCGCCGGTAGTCTCCAGCGTGACCGGGCTGCGCAGTTGCAGGTGACGTCGTGAGTCGGTGGATTCGATCGGCTCGTACAGTGACATGGCAGGTTCCTTGGTATTGCTGCGAGGGCATCAAACTAATGGTCATTAGTTTGGCTGTCAATGACCTTTAGGGTCGCCCGGCTGACGGGAACGATCACGCCAATAGCTGGCGCCTCCCGGGCGGATAGGCTAACGTCTGCAGTCGCTGGCCAACGGGGGACGACAGTGCAGCTATTCGTTTTAATGCTGGGGGTAATCATCAGCGCGCTGGGACTGGCCGTGCTGGTGCGCCCGGCTGCAATGCTGGGCCTTATCGATAACATTTTTGACAGCCGCTGGCTCTACCTGGTGGCCCTGATCCGTTTTCTGGTCGGTGCAGGGCTGATTGCCGCCGCCCCGGCGGTGGCCTTCACACCGGTGGTGGCGGCCCTGGGCTGGCTGTTTGCCCTGGGTGGCCTGCTGTTGGTCACGATACCGGTGCCGACGGTGCGCCGGATCGCGGCGTGGTTCACCGGTTTGCCCCTCTGGCAGACCCGTTTATGGACCTTACTGGCGATGGGTCTGGGTTTGTTCTTCATCTATGCGGCGATAGGACCCTAGAAGGGCAATTACAAGCTTCGGCCAATGTGAAATAATCGCGGGCTGTTTTTGAATAGGTCAATGCCGGGATGTCCGTGTCACCCGCTCTGCTGCTGGTAATTTACTGTATTGCGATAGCGCTGTTCTCGCTGGTCGGTGGGCTGCTGCCTGGCCTGGTACGGATGACCCATACCCGCACCCAGCTGATCATGAGCTTCGTCTCCGGCCTGATGCTGGGCGTTGCCTTCTACCATTTGCTGCCACACAGCATTGCGCTGCAGCACAGCCCACTGGGGGCTGATACCTCGGTGTGGTGGCTGATGATCGGCCTGATAGTGATGTTGTTGCTGCTGCGTATGTTCCATTTTCACCAGCATGACTTCAGTGGTGAGGAAGACGTCCACCACGACCACCATCACCCTGAGCCGTCCGTCCACAAACTGAGCTGGGTGGGTATCTTCCTGGGTCTGGGTTTGCATACGCTGATCGACGGCGTGGCGCTCGGGGCGGTGCTGCAAACCGAGGCCGGCACTGTGGCGACCGCGGGTTTGCTGGGAATAGGTGTCTTTCTGGCGATTCTGCTGCACAAGCCGCTGGATGCCATGTCCATCACTACCATTATGCAGGCCGGTGGCTGGAGCAGCGGCGCACGGCGCACCACTAACATCCTGTTTGCCCTTCTTTGCCCGCTGGGCGCACTGTTGTTTTACTTCGGTGTGGATATGCTGGCAACCAGTCGTGACCTGGTGGTATCCGCGGCGCTGGCGTTCTCCGCCGGGGCGTTTATCTGTATTGCCTTGAGTGACCTGCTGCCGGAAGTCCATTTTCACAGTCATGACCGCGGTAAGTTGTCGCTGGCCTTTATTCTGGGCATCGCCCTGGCCTATGCTATTGGTGGTCTGGAGCCGGCCGCTGCTCATCTGGCCGGTCATTGAGCGAGGTTAACTGACTATGGTGAAGCGTGTTATCTACCCTCCGATGTGGCTTGCCTTCGGCATCGTCACAATCTTTGTACTGAATGAATTCTATCCCGGCGCCCGCTATACCAGTGTGGCGGGGCAGGTCATCGGCGCGGGCTTTATTCTGATCGGGCTGGTGTTGCTGGTTATCGCCGGTGGTTCGTTCAGGAAGGCTGGCACCGACATGATCCCCTTCAAGACGGTCAGCGCGCTGGTGACAACCGGTGTTTACCGCTTCACCCGTAATCCCATGTACCTGGGCATGGCGCTGGTGCTACTGGGTTGCTCGGTCACCGTGGGGGCCAGCAGTGCGTTGATTGTGCCGCCGGTGTTCATGGTGATCATTGAGACGCGCTTTATTCGCCCTGAAGAGGGCATGCTGCGGGAGTTGTTTCCCGACGACTTCCCGGCGTACTGCCAGCAGGTCAGGCGCTGGCTATAGCCCAACATTCCCGCGGCTAAAAATAGCCTGTTTCAGTCTATTTAGCGCTCTGCGCCGGCGGCGGCGGCCAGTTTCGCCGTTGTATCGGGTTCTGCCGCCGCGACTGTCCAGCCACTGAGATTTTCCCTTACCAGATCTGCCAGGGCCGCGATGTGCTCCGGATCAGCGTTCAGGCAGGGGATATACTCGAACCGTTCGCCACCTGCTTCGAGGAAGTAGTCGCGATTTTCCTCGCCAATCTCCTCTATTGTTTCCAGACAGTCCGCCGAGAAACCGGGGCAGACAACCTGT
>CALJFL010000119.1 GCA_938074135.1 uncultured Halieaceae bacterium
TTCATTATTGGTAAAACGGCAACTGCAAACAACATCGCAGTGGGTGCTTGATGTCGAGACGATAGCACAGGCCGGCAAACTGGATTTTCAGAAACTCGGTGGCGATTATCTTGCGTCGACCCGCCACCTCACTGGCACTTCCCCGCACTTTATTGACAAGATGCCACTCAATTTTATGTACGTACCAATGATCGCCCGGGCGCTGCCCAACGCCCGCATCATCTGCCTGCGCCGCAACCCCATGGACACCTGCCTGAGCAACTACCGGCAGCTGTTTTCCACCAACTTCTCTTACTACAACTACGCCTACAGTCTGCGTGATACGGCTCAGTTCTATGCGCAGTTTCAGTCGCTGATGGATCACGTGGGGGAGTTATTGGGCGATCGCTTCCTGCAGGTCAGTTATGAGGCCGTCGTAGATGACCCGGAAGCACAAACCCGGCGTTTACTGGCGCACTGTGACCTGCCGTGGCAAGAGCAGTGCCTGCAGTTTCACAGCAACACCGCGCCTGTGGCCACCGCCAGTTCAGTGCAGGTCAGGGAGAAAATCTACCGCCGGGCGGTCGATCGCTGGCGGCACTACGAACCGTGGCTGGGCGATGCGAAAAAGGTCTTCGACAAGCACGGCATCGTCTATGAATAGCTAAGCCGTGCGGCCGATGAGCTGCTGACTCAGGCGAGCGTTGCCAGCATATCGGGCTTATAGGCCTGCAGTTTGCCGGATTGCCCCGCTTGTACCTGGTTCGCCCACTCGGGGTTGGCGATCAGCGCACGGCCGACTGCTACCAGATCAAATTCATTGGCATCCATACGCCTGATCAGATCATCAAGGCTGGCCGGCTCTGCTCCCTTGAATGTGGCCTGCCCGGGTTCGGGAATGAAATCCGCATTAAGGCCGACGCTACCAACGGTCATCGCGGGCTTACCGGTGATCTTTCGGGTCCAACCTGCCAGGTTGAGGTCGCTGCCTTCGAACTCGGGTTCCCAGAAACGGCGCGTGGAACAATGAAAGATATCGACGCCGGCCTCACTCAGCGGCAACAGCAGTTGCTCGAGTTGTTCCGGGGTTTGAGCCAGGCGCGCCGTGAAGTCCTGCTGCTTCCACTGGGAGAAGCGGAATAACACAGGAAATTCCGGGCCCACAGCTTCCCTGACCGCCTCGATAATCTCGATGGCAAAGCGCGAGCGCTTGGCCAGGGAGCCACCGTACTCATCGTCGCGCTGATTCAGCCCCTCCCAGAAGAACTGGTCAATCAGGTAACCGTGAGCGCCGTGAATTTCAACAGCGTCGAAACCCAGGGCCCTGGCATTGGCTGCACCCCGGGCAAAGGCACCGACAACATCGGCAATATCCTGTTTATTCATCACGTGGCGGTTAACCTTGCCCGGCATGTTCATGCCCGAAGGTGTGTAGCCATCAACATCGCCCTCTGGCGGCGTTCCCGCCTTGCGCATACCACCGCAGTGCCATAGCTGTGGCGCAATCTTGCCGCCCTGTGCATGAACGGCCTCGGCCACCCGCTGCCACGCGGCCAGACGCTCTTCACCGTGGAAATAGGGTACATCGGGGTAACCGCTGGCGGCGATGTGATCGACGCAGGTACCTTCGGTGATGATGAGACCAACACCACCGGCAGCGCGGCGGGCATAATATTCCGCCACATCAGCACCGGGCACATTGTTCGGCGACAGGTTGCGGGTCATCGGCGCCATTACGACGCGATTGGCCAGATGCAAGTTGCCAAGATCAAAGGGTTGGAACAGTACGCTGTTGTCGCTCATTCATCACTCCAGGGACGAAAAATTATGGGGCTGTAGCTGGCCTTACCCGACCCCACTACCGCTAAAAATCGTCGTGCAGCCTATACCAGCCAATGGACAAAACCAAGCCTGACACACACAGCCATAAGACAGACTACAATCCACAGACAGCGCCACTGCGTAAACTGGGTATGCATTCCCTCGAAACGGCCTCATGAGAAAACTGTACTGGTTCCAGAATGACCTCCGCCTGCAGGACAACCCGGGCTTACTGGCCCAGGCCGACGCCGGGCAGCTGCTGCTGGTCTACTGCTGGCGCGACAACCGTCCGTGGTGCAATCTCACCGGTATGGGCGACCAGCGCCAGCGCTTCCTGGTCGAGAGCCTACAGGCCCTGCGCGATGAATTGGCACCATTGCAACAGAAGCTGGTCTTCGTCAGCGGCAATCCCGAGGTGGAGATACCGCGCCTGGTGCAACGACATCGTATTGACCAGGTCGCCACTACGCGAACGGCGGGCCACTATGAGCAGCAGTCACTGGCCAATCTCGAGCAAGCGCTGCCGGTTCCACTGACTGTGCACGACGGCAATGGCCTGTTTGCCAGCAGTGAGTTGCCGTTCGACTCGCAGGACATTCCCCGCCAGTTCACCCCCTTTCGCAAAGCGTTGGATTGTCTACCAATACAGGCGCCAGCGAAGAAGATAGACACCCTGCCGCCACCGCCAAGCTCTGTCACGGCAACGGCGCTGCCTGCCACCGATATTGCACCGCACATGGCCCTGCCCATCCGGGGCGGTAGCGTCGCCGGCCAGCGGCGACTGCAGCAGTGGGTATTCGAAGAGGGCGGCATTGCCGACTACAAACAAACCCGCAATTGTCTCGACCCGCTGTCCGGCTCCAGCACCCTGTCGCCCTGGCTGACCAACGGCTGCCTGTCGGCGCGGCAGATCGCGGCCGCCGTGCGGGAGTACGAGGACCGGTTCGGGGCCAACGAGTCGACGGGCTGGCTGGTGTTTGAGCTGCTGTGGCGTGAATTTTTCTTCTGGCGGGCACTGGTGGACGGCCCTGCCCTGTTCAAGGCCTCCGGCATTCGTGGCAAGCTGGTGCGCTGTACCTTTGAGCCACGAAATTTCGCCCGCTGGAGCAAGGGAGACACCAATTTCCCACTGGTTAACGCACTGATGCGACAACTGGTTGCCACCGGCTGGATGAGCAATCGCGGCCGACAGATTGCAGCCAGCTGCCTGATCAACGAATTCGGTATCGACTGGCGCTACGGCGCCGCGTTCTTTGAGAAACACCTGATCGACTACGACGTCGGTAGCAACTATGGCAACTGGCAGTACATTGCCGGCGTGGGCACCGACCCCCGCGGTGGACGACTCTTCAACATCGAAAAACAAACGGCGGAGCATGACCCAAGCGGTGAGTTTGTTGCTAAATGGGGCGGTCAACGACCCAGGCAGCCAGACTATGTCACCGATGCTGCCGATTGGCCGCTGCCTGTAGACCCCTAACATGGGAAAAGCACCACGGCCGGAGAAGATGTGTCCCGTATGCCAGCGCCCGTTTCAGTGGCGGGCACGCTGGCGCCGCAACTGGCCCAATGTCGTTTATTGCTCCAGGGCCTGCGCCAGTCGCCGGCGCAGCGTCAGGGTTGAACCAGCGGCGCCATAACCTGCTCGTCCGCCCACCGCACAATCGCCTCTCTCTCCTGTTCCGGGCGCTTGCGCCAGTTGGCAAGCACCAGGCTCATTCTCGGATTGCCCTGGAATGCCTCAAGATGCCGATCGATGAACCGCCAGTACAGTGAATTGTAGGGACACGCGCCCTCCCCGGTGGTGAGCTTGGGGTCATAGAGACAC
>CALJFL010000120.1 GCA_938074135.1 uncultured Halieaceae bacterium
GTGATTCACGGCAACCACAGCGTGTTGCCAAACGAGGCGTTGGCGACTGTGATGCACCGTAATTTGTCCCGTGTTGGTGGTGTCCGCTACAACAAAGCGGAACGTGATTACGCCAACAAAATCACCTCGACCCTGGATTTGGCCGAGGATTTACAGGGGCAGGAAGAGCGCATAGAGCCGCTGAAATTTCACCAGTTGATGGGCTCCACCGATGTCGGTGATGTCAGTTGGCGGGTGCCGACTACCGAGATGCGCGCCGCTACCTGGGTGCCGGGCACCTCGCCCCACACCTGGCAGGCGATAGCCGCTGGCGGTACCTCCATCGGCGGTAAAGGCATGATGGTCGCGGCCAAGACAATGACCCTGACCGCGATTGACCTGTTCGAGCAGCCTGCGCTGCTGACGGCTGCCCGTAAGGAATTTGAGCAGCGCCTGGGTCCTGACTTTCACTACGAGGCGCTGTTGGGTGATCGAGACCCACCGCTGGATTATCGCAAGGGCGCTGAGTAGGCGCATGACTGTTACTGGAGGCAGCAATGGCAATACTGGATAAGTTTCGACTGGATGGGCAGGTGGCCGTGATTACCGGCGCCGGCAAGGGGATAGGGGCTGGCATTGCCCGTGCGTTCGCCGAGGCCGGAGCCGACGTTGTACTGGCTGCGCGCACCGAAGCTGATTTGCAGCAGGTAGCGGCAGATGTTGAAGCCTGCGGACGGCGCGCGGTGATTCAGGTCACAGACGTACTGCAGTTTGACCAACTGCAGCGCCTGGCCGACGTGGCCATGGCGCAGTTCGGTCGTATCGATATCGTGGTTAACAATGCCGGCGGGTTCCCGCCCAAGCCGGTGGCTAAAACCACGGCAAAGGAGTTCGAGTCGGCGTTCCACTTTAATGTTGCTACCGCGTTCGAACTGTCCAGAATCTGTGCCCCGCTGATGGTTGAGTCCGGTGATAATAGTGCCATCCTGAATATTTCTTCGATCGCCGGCCATCGACCGGCACCGTGTTTCGCAGCTTATGGTACCGCCAAGGCCGCGTTGTCGTATCTCACCTTAGAGCTCGCGCAGGAGTTCGCCCCCCGGATTCGGGTCAATGGGATCGCGGTCGGCTCGACCAAAACCGACGCGCTCAATACGGTGCTCAACGATGAAATTGAGCAGACCATGGTTAATCTCACACCCATGGCACGCCTGGGTGAAGTCGAGGATATTGCCCTGGGTGCACTTTACCTGTGCTCGCCTGCGGCCAGTTATGTCACCGGCGATATCCTGCGGGTCAACGGCGGTATGGAGCGTTTGAACATGGAAATGCCGCGGGCCTGGGGCGGTATGGGCTGAGCCTACCAGCCTGGACCGGTTCTAACGCGAGGTTTTAGGCTATAGTCACAGCAGTCACTACAACTCAGAGATAATCGTTATGGCAATTTCAATCTACGACAGCATTGTTCCCTCTTACCTGCAGATTCTCGAGGGTGTGAGTGGCGTGCTTGGCAAAGGGCTGGCCCACTGTGAGGCCGAGGGCATTGATCCACAGGAGATGGTTGAGGCAAGTTTGCACCCGGACATGTTGCCACTGCGGTTTCAGATTATATCGGTCGCTCACCACTCATTGGGGGCATTGCGTGGTATGCAGGAGGGTGTGTTTACACCACCGCCGTCGATGCCTGACCTGGACTATTCCGGCATGCAGGCGCTACTTGAGAACGCCCATGCTGAACTGAAGGCCGAATCGGTTGATGCGGTCAATGCGCTGGAGGGCGGGTCACTGGTGTTCAAATTGTCCAGCATGGAGATGCCTTTTACCGTTGAGAACTTTATTACCTCATTCTCCCTGCCCAACGTGTATTTTCATGCCACCACGGCCTATGACATCCTGCGGATGAAGGGCGTGCCACTGGGCAAGATGGATTACCTGGGACCGATGCGAATCGGCTGACATCGGGTCGATTGGGGTGAGTCGCTGGCGGCACTGGCGCGTCAGCGCTATAACCCGTTCTATGTCTATCTGGAGCTCAGGGTACTCGCAGCAGTAGCGGTATTGGGCACGCGCTGAGCTTTTACTGCCGACCTTTCAGTTTAGTTATAATCACGGTCTATTTACTTTCCTCATACACCAGCGGTGCAGGGTTGGTAGCGGTCCAAGCTGCCAGCAGCCAGTTGTCTTGCAGCGCTATTGAGCGTTCACTATTGAGGCTTTTTAAGTTGGGCGATGGCTGGTAAACCCCGCAATATAAAGCGCAGCGGCCTGGGTCGCAGTCTCTCCGTGTCCCTTGCCGGGCTGCGCGCCGGGGGTGCTTTTGCCCTGGACGGAGCGTTTCAGCGCTTACGTGGTGATGGCCAGCCAGGCCTGGATTCGCCCTTTGCCCGACGTGAGGCCAGGCGCTTCGTGCGCGAGCTGGGCCGTCTCAAGGGTACCTACGTCAAGATTGGCCAGATGCTGGCCCTGCTTGGAGAGCATTTCCTGCCGCCAGTGTTGACCGAGGCACTGCACGAACTCGAATCCCAGACGCAGCCATTGCCATTTAAGGCAATCGAACCGCAGCTACAAGCGGCACTGGGTCACAGGCTGGATGAACTGAGCATCGAGCACGAGGCGATTGCTGCCGCCTCTTTAGCGCAGGTGCATCGCGCCACCGTCAAGGCCACGGGTGAGCAGATCTGCCTCAAGGTCCAGTATCCCGGTTTGGCCGACGTCATTGACGCTGATTTTGACGCCGTTGTGCGCATGCTGTTGTTGGCCCGCTGGATCAAGGCCGGTCGCGACCTGGATGACTGGCTCACATCGATGCGTGAGCAACTTCATAATGAGATCGATTATGCCCGTGAAGCGGTAATGGGTGATCGTGTAGAGGCGCTGCTGGCTGACAGCGCTGATGAGCTCGCTGACAGAGGCATTCGCTATCACGTTCCCCGGCGCTATGCACAGTACTGCGCTGATAACGTGCTGGCGATGGAGTTCATAGAAGGCCACCAGGTGACTCACGCAGAGATCGCGGCCCTGCCCCAGGCGCGACGCGATACGCTGGGCCGGGGGATGCTGGAACTGTTCTTTTACGAGCTGTACCACTGGGGTCTTTTGCAGACCGACCCCAACTTCGGCAATTACCTCATTCGCTGTCGAGACGGCGAAGACGAGCTGGTGTTGCTCGACTTCGGCTCGACGATGAGCTTTGGTCATGGCTTTCTGGTCCACCTCGGTAACGCCATAGCCGCGGGTCAGGCCGAGGATCGTGAGCTGCTTATCGATAGCCTTGAGGGGCTGGGTTGCCTGCGCAGCGACAGTAGCGAGTTTGCCCGGGAGACGTTTGCCAATTTCTGCCTGCAGCTGCTGGAGCCGCTGCGACCGCCGGAGCGGCTGCCGGCCCAATACCTCAACAAGAAGGGTGAATACCAGTGGGCGAGATCCCGCCTTATTCGCCGGGTTGGCAGGCAGGCCGCAGACTCAGCGGCCAGCCTGGATTTTACGACGCCGTCTCGTGAATTTGCGATGATCGCCCGCAAGCTTACCGGCGTATTTACTTTCATTGCTGTACTTAATGCCCAATTCAATGCCCATGACAGGGTGAGCTGGCACATAGACCGCTGGCTGGAGGAAGAGTAAATGGCGCGAGACAAGCGTCCCGACAAGCCGGTGAGTGAAACCTCCCGGGCCGTACCCACCGGGCGCGTGAGCCGTTTCGGCAGAGTGGCCAAATTGGCTGGCGGTGTCGCTGGCGGCATGCTGGCCGAGGGTGCCCGCCAGTTGCGGGCCGGTAACCGGCCGCGCCGCCGTGACCTGTTCTTAACGCCGGCGAATGCAAGGCGGGTGGCGGACCAGTTGGCTGATATGCGCGGTGCCGCCATGAAGCTCGGCCAGATCCTGTCGATGGATACCGGCGATCTGCTGCCCCGTGAACTCGCTGATATTCTGGCGCGCTTGCGTTCGGATGCCCGCACCATGCCCATCGAGCAATTAAAGGAGGCCATGACGGAAGCTTACGGAGAGGACTGGGAGGCATTGTTCTACGGGTTCGAATTCAAGCCCATTGCCGCCGCCTCCATTGGTCAGGTGCACCGCGCCATTTCCCCGGACGGTCGCGATATTGTCCTCAAGGTTCAGTACCCGGGTGTGTCCGACAGTATCGACAATGATGTCGACAATATATCCACGGTCCTGCGATTGTCCGGCCTGGTTCCCGAGGGTATTGACCTGAGCCCTTTACTGAGCGATGCCAAGGCGCAACTCAAGGACGAGGCCGACTACCTGAAAGAGGCCAGCTTCCTGGGATCATTTAATGAGGTCCTCGCCGACGACGATCGCTTTGTCGTCCCTGAAGTTCTGCCAGAGCTGACGCATCGCAATGTGCTGGCGATGACCTACGTTGGCGGCCAGCCCATAGAAACATTGGCGCAACAGCCCCAGGAAGAGCGAGACAGGGTCATGACTGCGCTCATTGAATTGATGCTCACCGAGTTGTTCGAGTTAAAGATGGTGCAGACCGACCCTAATTTTGCCAACTACCAGTATCGCTCGGCGACCGGCGAAATTGTCCTGCTGGACTTTGGTGCGACCCGGCATTTCAAGGCCAGCTTTGTCAGCAGTTACCGCAAACTGGCGGCAGCCGCGATTGCCGGCGATCGTCGGAAGATGGTGCAGGCGGCAGAAAAGGTGGGCTATTCCATGGGCGACGAAGACTCCGACTACCGGGAACTGGTGCTGGATCTGTTCCTTCTGGCCCTGGAGCCTTTGCGTTTCGACGAGGCCTACGATTTCGGCAATTCAGATATGCCTGCGCGGATGTCGGAGCTCAGTGAGTCCGTGCTTGACTATCGCGATTTTTGGCGAGCTCCACCGACCGAGGCCGTTTACTTCCATCGCAAGCTAGGCGGCATGTTCATGCTGGCCAGCCGCCTGGATGCACGCGTTAACGTGCACCGTTTGATCAAGAAACGCCTACGCTGACTTGACGACTCTGGTCTTGCGCCGGCGTTTTCTGGGTGCCAGCGTGGCCGCGCGCAATTCGTCATAGGATTCCTGCAGGCACTGGGCGTAGAACTCCGGATCGGGCAGCATGTCCCGACAGGCAGTGAACGACAGCGTGATGGTGCCCTGCTTATTCTGAACGGAGCTGTACACTATGTGAAACAATCCGGCATTGGGCAGCAGTGGTCCCAGGCTGAACATGTCGATCATCTCCGCACCGCAAAGATAAAGCTGGAACGGCGCTCCGGGCACGTTGGTCACGATGGTATTCATGATCACGTTGCTCTCGACAAGGCCGGTTGCGCTGGCCGCGCGCAGGGCAATAGACAACACGTTGCCGGGCACCACGTTAGTGATATCCATTGCCACTCTCGGGCCCAGCGCTTCGGCATAGGCCTTGGCCGAGAGAGACTCCTGGTGGACAGCTGCGAGACGCTCGACCGGATCCTCGATCTCGGTGCGTAGCGCCACACTCATAAAGCCGACCATGTTACCGCCAGCCATGCGCTCCTCGGGAGAGCGGACATCGATGGGGCAGCCTGTGACCAGTGTCGAATCGGGTAATTCGTTTTTTGCCTGCAGGTATTTGCGCAGGCCACCGGCGACAATCGTCAGCATTACGTCGTTAATGGTGGCGCCTGGTTCCGTGTTTTTGATCTCGCGAATGACCTCGAAATCAAACTTGCGTGCTTCGACGACCCGGTGTCGCGATATCTTTCCCTGGAAGCGGGTTTTCTGTTTATCTTCGAGTTCGTGGAAGTCCTGCCGCTGTCGGCCCTGGCGGATACGCATAAACGTTGGGCCGGCTTCCTTTAATACATCGAAAATCTGGCCGGGCTTTTTCCAGGCATCGATGTAAGCGCGGCCCAGCATGCGGGCCTTCGATGGCCGTTCGACAATCCACGGCGGAGGCTTACCCGGGTCTTTGGTCTCGGGGGTGAGGTCGTGCATGATATTCATGAACTGTGCCCCGGTGGCGCCGTCCATTGCGCAGTGATGGACTTTGAGCAGCAGGGCAAAGCAATTCGGTGGAATGCCTTCGATGTTATTGAGCCCCTCGATGATATACATTTCCCACAGCGGTTTGTCGCGCCTCAGGGGCTGCGAGTGGAGACGTGCCGACAAAATACAGAGCTGTCGCCAGTCTCCTGGCTTGGGCAGGGCGATGTGGCGGACATGGTATTCCAGGTCAAAGTCGGGGTCCTCAACCCAGTAGGGTCGGCCAAGGCCCATCGGTACTGTTGCAAGCTTGCGCCTGAAAATAGGGGACAGGTGGAGTCGGCTTTCCAGCATGGCCAGTATCTGCTTGAAACGGACCATGCCGTCCGGGGCGGTAGACTGGTCGTAAATACTGACGCCGCCGATGTGCTGTGGCAAGCCGTCCAGCTCTGCATGCAGGAACATGGCGTCCTGGCCGGAAAGTTGTTCCATAGTATTACCCTCTTTGTTTTATGTGGGGTTTTCAGTTGGCAAAGGTAACGCGCCTGCTGTGAAGCGTCCATCGTCCTTGGCCTAGTTTAGCAGACCGACTGGTACCGAGAGTCCAAATTCTGAAAAATGCCGACGCCCTGAAAGAGCGTCGGTGATAGTGATCAACTGGTCCCTGCTGCCTGCGCAGCCGAGTCGGCTTGTTCCACGCGTATCCGGCTCAGCAGAGGCAGTAATACAACCAGCATCAGCGGCGTGAACACGATAACCAGGCCGAACAGGGTCGGTACCATGCCGTAGATATCCAGTGCCAGGCCCAGTATCGGCCCCGACACAATAAATATCGCCCTGACACCGAGGCTCACCAGTGAGTTCACGGTCGCGCGAAAGTCCCCGGGAACCCTGCTATTGAGAGCCTCGTAGAACAGCGTCATGCTGAGCCCGCGAGACACCTGGATAGCGAAGCCGAACATCACTCCGGTCCAACCGCTACCAAAGGCCATGCCCAACAAGCCGGCCAGTGGCAATAAAGCGACCAGTAACAGCAGGCGCCTTGTGCCAAGGAACTGTTCGATCGCGCTGGCGTAGCGCGCGGCCAGGCTGACTGTGAGTGCGAACGCCGCCCAGATGTAGCCGAAGCTGGCCAGTGGAATCCCCTGGATATCCCAGTACTTCTGGTAGATCCAGAATACATGCACAGCCAGTAAGCCGAACACGGCTATCGCGAATGCTGTCCACAAAACAACGGGTTTGCTGAATAACAACACTTCGACGATCTGCCGCGCGTTGCCGCGATTATCCTTCACACTTTTATCTGGCCGCGGTACTTCCACCAGCAGCAGCCCGAGTATAAAAGGTGCCAGCCCGGTTACCGCCTGTACCCAGATCACCCAGTCCAGCGACCACAGCAACAGCAGGCTCGCACCTATGCCGGCAATACCGGAGGCTGCAGCCTCAATCGAGATCAGGCGGCTCAGCGACTTGCCTGCGCCGGCACCGCCGCGTTCGCCGGACTCCTGCAGATACACCTCGGTATCGTAGAGCAGGGCGAGGTCCGCCCCTGAAATCAGACTGAAGCCGACACCCAGAATCATCTCGTAGATGAGAAACTCGACAAAAGTGTCTGCCCACAACAGCGAGAAGAAACCCAGGCCGTTGAGTGCAGAGCCCACCAACACCGCGTTGCGTCGTCCCCAGATATCGGCGATGTAACCCGAGGGCACCTCACACACTGCAATCACCAGGGCAAACATTGCCTGCGTTTGCAGTACCTGACTCATGGACAGGCCGTAGCCCTGCAGCAATGGCACGAACACCGGGATCACGACCATAAAGCTATGGAAGAATCCCATCCAGTAGATGGTTGTAATGTTTCTGCGTAGTGACCTTTTCACGGTACTCACCTTGTCGGCCAAGTACCTGGAAAGCGGAGGATAATCTTCGGGGAAGAAAAAAGGCCTCCGGAACCAGGTTCTCGGAGGCCTTTTGTCAATTCATTAACTGATCAGTGCATCCTCAAACCACGTTGCCTGCGCACAGGCATACCGGCGACATGACGGTATAGTCATGTCGCTTAAACGTTGTCGCCTGTTTGATTCGCGTGGTCATGGTTTGCAGCACTTTTACCCTGTTTTTACTGTGTTTGTCACAGGCGTCTATACTCTCTCTTTGAGCTGCGTGGGTCAATCTAAGTGTCGATAGAGTGGGAAAATTCACGTCGATAGATGACTGTAAGTTACCAAAGGTTTTTTTTCCGGGTTTTCGGGCAGATTGCAAAGGGCATAATGACAAGCAATAACAACACGCAATAACAATTTGGCGAGAAATAAAAATGATCAAATCCGATATAGAAATTGCGCGTGAGTCGATCATGCAGCCAATTGCGGCCGTTGCCGAGAAGCTCGCTATACCGGCAGATTCGCTGGTGCACTATGGCCCTCACAAGGCAAAGATTAATCTCGATTTTCTGGACACACAGAAAGACAAGCCCCGGGGCAAGCTGATCCTGGTAACTGCCATGAGCCCGACGCCGGCCGGAGAAGGTAAAACAACGGTGGCCATAGGGTTGAGTGATGCGATCAATGCGCTGGGTAAGCCCTCAGCGGTTTGCCTGCGAGAACCCAGTCTTGGTCCCTGTTTTGGTTTGAAAGGTGGTGCCGCGGGCGGGGGTTATGCCCAGGTGGTGCCTATGGAAGAGATTAACCTGCATTTCACCGGTGATATGCACGCCATTGGTGCGGCTCATAACTTGCTGGCAGCAATGATCGATAACTACATTCACTGGAGCAATGAGCTGTGCCTGGATTTACGGCGGGTGACCTGGCGCAGGGTAGTCGATATCAACGATCGACAGTTGCGCAACGTGGTCACCGGCATTGGTGGTCCTGCCAATGGTTATCCTATGGAGGGGGGCTTCGATATCACGGTGGCCTCGGAAGTTATGGCGATTTTTTGCCTTGCTCGTAGTCTGCCGGAACTGCAGCAGCGGCTAGGCAAAATTGTCGTGGGTTATACCCGTGATGGTGCGCCCGTCACGGCTGACGATGTCAATGCCGCTGGTGCTATGACGGCACTGCTCAAGGATGCATTGGCGCCCAACCTGGTGCAGACCCTGGAGAACAATCCGGCATTTATCCACGGTGGGCCTTTCGCCAACATAGCGCATGGCTGCAATTCTGTGATCGCTACCGAGGCGGCCCTTGGCTTAAGCGATTACGTGGTGACGGAAGCCGGATTCGGGGCTGACCTTGGGGCCGAGAAATTTTTCAACATCAAGTGTCGCAAGTCGGGTTTGAAGCCCGATGCCGCGGTGATTGTCGCCACTGTCAGGGCGCTGAAGATGCACGGTGGTGTGCCCCGCGATCAACTTGAGACCGAAAACCTGTCCGCCCTGGAGCAGGGTCTTGAAAATCTCGGGCGACATATTCGCAACACCGGGCGTTACGGGGTGCCACTGTCTGTGGCCATCAACCGGTTCAGCAGTGATACCGACGCCGAGATAGCGCTGATCACGGACTACGTTGCAGGGCGTGGGGTGAAAGCGCACCTGTGTACCCAGTGGGCCGACGGTAGCGCTGGTGCGATGGAGTTGGCCGAGGCTGTGACCGACCTTGCGGATAATAACCAGGCCCAGTTTCGTACGCTGTATGAAGACGAACTCAGCCTGTGGGACAAGGCGCGGCAGGTGGCGCGGGAGATGTACGGTGCCGATGATATCGATGCCGATCAGAAGATCCGCGACCAGTTCGCACAGTTTGAAGCTGATGGCTACGGCCGCTTTCCGGTCTGCATGGCCAAGACGCAATACAGTTTTTCTACCGATCCAAATTTACTGGGTGCCCCCAGTAATCACCGGGTGAAAATTCGGGAGCTGGCGCTGGCGGCGGGTGCTGAGTTTGTCGTGGTCATCTGCGGGGATGTGATGCGTATGCCCGGTCTGCCGCGGGTGCCCGCCGCCAACAGTATTTTTGTTAACGAACAGGGGCAGATCGAAGGCTTGTTCTAGTCATTTTTCAGGTCGACATGCCGCATGACCCAGCGGTCACGGCAGGTTGGTGGCCATAAAGTTGGCCAGGTTGCCCCCCATCACCTTGCGGATCTCTGTCTCGGTAAAGTCCCGACGCAGCATTTCGTCGGTCAACAACACCAGCTCTGACGTATCGAAGGGCGTGACCACACTGCCGTCAAAATCGGAGCCCAGCGCTACATGGTCCTCACCCACCAGGTCAATACCGTAGCGCACTGCTGCTACGATGCTGTCGACATCGGTGGCACAGACCGCAGCGTCCCAATAACCGACACCAATCAGGCCGCCGCCTGCGGCGATCTGCTTCATGAGGTCGTCGCTGATATTACGGGGCCCCTGGCAGTGGCCGTAAAAGCCGGTGTGGCTGACGATCAGTGGCCGCTGGACCCTGGCCAATACATCCGAGACAACCGTGGGTGACGAGTGTGCCACGTCGATAATGATGTTCTTCTCGACCATGCGATCCACGGCCGCCTCACCGAATGGGGTAAGGCCCGCACCGCTTTGGCCGTGCAGTGAGCCGCCCAGTCGATTGTCGAAGAAATGCTGCAGTCCCATCATCCGAAAGCCCGCCTCATAGAGTGTGTCGATAGCCTCCAGGTTGCCATCCAGTGCATGCGAACCCTCGGTACCCAGTATGCCGCCAACGATTTGACTGCCCGTTTCCCGCGCTGCCAGCAGGCGGGCCAGATCCGCCTGGCTGCGCACCAACTGAAACTCTCCGGGCGCGCGTTTTTCCAGCTCGGTAAGCCTTTGTGCCTGGTACAAGGCCCTGGCAGTCAGACTGCTCCAGGTTGCGCTGGGCCAGCGTTGACCGATCGCCAGCAGCGTGATGTTGTCGATGGAGTCGCTGGTATTCTCCTCGTAATTGAGGCCGGCGGGTGACTTGGTGACAGTGGTGAATACCTGTAAAGCGACGTTACCGGCCTGCAATCGGGGGATGTCCACATGGCCGCGATCGGCCCGTTCCAATAGATCGCGATGCCAAAGCGTACTGTCTGTGTGAAGGTCACCGACTAACAGGGTCTCGTGCAGCGCGACCGCAGCGGCAGAGGGGGCTGCCCGGTCCTGCCGTTCGACGGTGTTCATTGATGACTCGAGCAGTCCCGGTGCCAGGCTAAAGAACAGGACGGCCACGACGGCCAATGTCACCAGACTGTAAACAACACGCTTCATGCAAATCTCCGTCAGGGGGCTTCGATCTTTTTGCGGCGATCTTAACATCTTCCAATGCGAGTTAGTTATTGCCGCGTCAGCCCGTTGTCTAATTTTTGTCTAGCTATCGGAGATGATTGGTTCAACAAGCTGGAATCGCGCTGCCCGGTGACAGTCGTCAATGATGTTATGGTCACGGATTCTGACGGAGATCGTGAATGTTGAAAAAATTTGGTGTTGCAATGGTACTGCTGGCTACGTTGCAAGGGTGTAGTGATTCGGATAGTCGGCGCAATCCAGTGGAGGTGCCACCGGAACCCGAGCCGGAACCAACGGTAACATTCTCCGCTGAGGTGCGGCGTACCGAGTACGGCATTCCTCATGTAAAAGCAGACGACTGGGGTGGCCTGGGCTATGGTTTCGGCTACGCGTACGCGCAGGACAATTTCTGCGTGGTGATGCGCGAAATTATTATCACCCAGGGTCGTTCAGCCGAGCTTTTTGGCGAGAAGGCTGGGAACCCGGAGTCCGACTTCCTGTTACGTTTTATCAATGGCGACAGGGAGGTATTCAAGGAACAGTTTTTCGACCAGTTGCCAGACTATGCACAGGAGCTCTCTGAGGGCTATGTCGCGGGCCTCAATCGCTACCTCTCGGATACCGGAGTGGAAAATCTGCCCGAGGGCGATTTCGGTTGTCGTGGTGCCAGCTGGGTACAGCCCATTGATGCGATCGACCTGACGTTGTATCTGCGCCGCCAGGCTCTGCGCGGCAGTTCAACCCAGGGTATTTTCCGCAGCGCAATGCTGGCCGTAGAAGGGCCATCGGCAAATCAGGTGGCCAAGGCCGCAGACTCCAGCCCAGGTAAGCGTCAGCCAGCCCCCGAGATGGTGGCGTCTCGCTTGTTAAACTCTGTCGGTTTGGCGGATGCAACGGCGCAACTGCGCAGTGTGGAGCGAGGCAGCAATGGCCTTGCCCTGGGCAAAGATGCGACGCGCGATGGCAGCGGTATGTTACTGGGGAATCCACACCAGCCCTGGTTTGGTGACGGCGCATGGTACATGGCGCATCTCACCTTGCCCGGTGTTTACGATTCAGCGGGTGCAGCGCTGCAGGGCTTTCCATTTATTGGTATAGGCTTCAACCGTGACGTTGCCTGGACGCACACTGTGTCGCTGGCTAATCGCTTCAGTCTCTATGAACTTAAGCTAAACCCGGACGACCCGCTGCAGTATGACTATAACGGCGAGTGGCGGGATATTGATGCCGAAGACGTAACCATCAAGGTGCTGCTGGAAGATGGTAGTCTCGAAGAGCGAACGTTCACGTTCTACAGTTCACACTATGGTCCTATTGTTAATCTCGGGGGCCTTGAGCCATTGTTGCAGGGTTGGCCGATGTTTAACGGGTCTGTGCTGTCTTTTCGTGACGCCAATCTTTTCACCGGAATCCGTAGCGTGGAGCAATGGATTGAGAAAGCACAGACCAGCAATCTGGATGAGTACATTGAGTCGCTAAACATCATCGGTAATCCGGTGTTTCATGATATCGCCGCCGACAGGCATGGTGAGGCATTTTACGGCGAGGTATCAGCAATCCCTTTTATCTCGCAGGAGCAGTTAGACACCTGTGTTAAAGGTCTAATAGCCCCGCTGCTGGCCAGGGTGACCACCAATGTGATTATTACGCTTGATGGATCGGATCCCGGTTGTGAGTGGGGCGACGACCCCGATGCACCGGCGGGCAGTAACCTGTATAGCAGTGGTAAATTACCGCAACTTAGAACGACTGACTATGTGGGTAATAGCAATAATAGCTATTGGTTGACCGATGCAAACAATCCCATCGAGGGATTTCCGACCATCATGGGGCCGGTTGGGTATGAAGGTCTGCAACAGTTTCTGCGCACTCGCATCGGGCACATTATGGTAGCCGAGCGCAAGGTAGCGACCGACGGACTCAGCGAAACACCGTTGTACGACCTGGAAACGCTCAAGCAAATGATGTACCTGAACCGGGTTTACGGCGCGGAGCTGGTATTGGACGATGTATTGACCGTATGTGAGTCGGACGCTGCAGCAGACGTAGCGCAAGCGTGCGGTGTGCTGGCTGCCTGGGACCGAAAGGCAGACCTCGATAGCCGGGGTACTCAGGTATTCATTGAGTTCTGGGGTCAGATTGGCGCTGAGTTCGGTAATTTCCAAGGCGTTGTTGCCAGTGATGAATTTTGGGCTGTGGACTTTGACCGCGAGGATCCCCTCAATACGCCGTCCGGTATAGATTTGACTATCGAAGCTAATCACGTTCGCGTGCTGGATGCGTTGGCAGCGGCGACCAGACGATTGGATGAAAATTTTGTTGCTCTTGATGCGCCCTGGGGTGAAGTGCAATATCTTGAGCGCAACAGCGAGAATGTGCCGATCCACGGGGGTGACGGTGGTGCCGGTATTTATGGCGCCATAGGCGTGGGGCTTTCCCAGGGCGGCTACAAGAATCCCAACGGCGGAAACTCCTACATTCAGGCCGTCACCTGGAATGAGTCGGAGTGCCCGATAGTCGATGCGATCCTGGTGCCTTCTCAGTCCACAGATCCCGAATCGCCGCACTATGCCGACCAGACCCGGTTGTACTCCAACAAGGACTGGGTTCGCTTCCCGTTCTGCGAAGAGGACATTGTGGCTAACCAGATTGGGGAAACACTGATTATCGAGGAATAATGTCAGATCGGGCAGTCGCTGTTACGGCCGTCTTCGTAGAGTAAGCAGGTGTAGCCCTGAGCGTGACTCAAGCTGCCGGGGCTTCGCCGGCAGGTGCCAACCGGCAACATTCGAAACCGCGTTAATATC
>CALJFL010000121.1 GCA_938074135.1 uncultured Halieaceae bacterium
GTGGTAAAGGACACAAAGGCCATGGTGACAAAGGTCAAAACCGGTAGCATGCTCGGTGTCATATAGGGCGATACCGATGAGATAACATATTCAGTGAACCCCAGCGCATTATTGGCCTCGATAAATGTAAACACCGCGACAAGAATACAAAGCACTGGCAGCATCGTCTTCAGGCCTTCCATCACAGTATCAAACATCTCATACAGCGTAAGCGTGCGGGTCACCAGGTATTGCACCATGGTGACCAGGATGGCCGCTATCACCCCAATTAACAGGTCGATGTCGGATAGGATGGTGACCACTATCAACACAAACAAAGGGACGAAAAACAGGGAGGGGCGAGACGCGCTATTTTCGCCTTCGTGATAGGGCTCCTCCATCTCGATATCCATCGCAGTACCCGGCGGTTGCAGCTCGCCGGTAGTCTCGGCTCTTAACTCCGCGTGTTTCATGGTACCAAGCAATGGGATGACGCCCATGATGACCAGCGGCACGATAGCCAGCGCTGCAAATGGGTAGAACATGTATGGAATGGACTGGATGAAAAGATTGATTCCCTCACCTTCGGCGGCGACGCCGTTTTTTTCCAGTAGCCCGGCGAAATAAACCCCCCAGGTAGAAATCGGGATAATCAGGCAGGTCGGTGCTGCAGTTGAATCCACCACATAGGACAGCATCTCCCGCGAGGTTTTGTACTTGTCTGTCACCTTTTTCATCGACGAACTGACAGTCAGTGCGTTGAGGTAATCGTCCAGAAAAATTACCAGACCCAGCGCCCAGGTCCAGAGCAGGCTGCCGCGCTTACTGCTGACACGACGGGTAACCAGGTTACCAAAGGCCTGTGCACCGCCTGCGCGCACCAGTAGGGCGATAAAACTCCCGTACAGGCCACAGACCATTAAAACCCAGCCGGTGTTTTCGTCCTGCATAACTGTCAGCAATGCTTCCGACAAACTGCCGATGAAACCCACGCCGTCTGCTATGAGGAAAGCAACCAGGGCACCGGCGGTAACCGCCGCAATGGTGCGGTGGGTGATAATCGCCACCGTCAGTACGACGACGACAGGGATTAAGCTAATTGCCCCGTAACTTTCCAAGTGGCGATTCCCCTCGATCTGATGGTTATTGCGGTGGCTGCATGTAGGCAACCAGTGTGTCGCCGCCCTCGTAGTTGCGGGCGCTCATTACCGAGTCGAGAAACAGGTAGAACAGCTCGGCCTGTGAGCTGACTTCCAGTTTCGCGTAGGCATGTTTGCGGTGCAGTTTCACGGTCTCCATGGAGATCGACAGTTTCTCGGCGACAGTTTTGGTGCTGTGCCCGTGTAACACAAGATTAATCACCTGAGTCTCACGCTCGGTAAGCAGGCTGCTACCAAAGGCGTTGAGCGCGCTGTGCAACTGGGCTCGTAGTTGCTCTGACGAGGCCGACGATTCATGGCTGGTCCAATGTTGCTGGCACAAGGCCTCCACCGCCGGCGCAATGGCTTCGAGCACGCCAAGTTGTGCTTTGCTGAACGTGGCGCGAGGCCGGGTCTTGCCCAGTGCAATATTAATGAAGCCGCCCGCGGGCAGGGCGATCAGGTAGCCGCATTCATCCTGGTAGCCACAGTTGCGATACCAGGTTTTGTAGTACTCGCTGTCCTTGAACCCGGTAGGAGACAGGTCACGCAAGCGAAATACGCCGAAACGCTTGTCGCGGTAGGCCGCGAGGTAATACGGGTCGAGCAGGAATGGGCCCTTAACAAACCGGTCCAGGGTCGAGGTTTCAGCCTGTTCAGGTACCTCGAAGTATTCGATGACAGGCATCGCCTTCGATGGATACAACAGGACGCTGGCGTCGTCGATGGGTACCAGTGCCTTCAATGTGTCAACCAGGCCAGCTGAAAACTCACTGCTGCCGATCTTGGGCAGCAGTGTTGCCAGGTGGTGGCTGAACTGGGCGAGTGCAGGCATGGTTGAAAGGGCAGATCTCGTGGCTCGACGCCTCATGATAACTTGAATGCCGCCCAATCCAAAAAAGCCTGGTTGGCGCCGGAAATCGTCTTCCCTCGCCGTTTGGCCAGCGCCATCTCAATGCGGGTGTCGCCCTCCAGCTCGATGCCGACGATGCCCGGCTCCTGGGCGACCATCATTTTTAATCCCACGGTGACCCCCAGGCCCTGTTTAACCATACGGATGATGAGAGGTAAAAAATTGGTCTGCACCCTCAGGGCAGGGTCAATCCCGGCCTGCTGACACAGCTGGTCCAGCTTGTGGCGAATGAAATAGCCGCTCTCGTAGACAATCATAGGTACGTCGGCCAGTGCCTCAACCGTAACTTTACGCTTATCGGCCCAGGGGTGGGAGTCCGCCACACATAACACCATTTCTTCCTCGACCAGCGGCAACAGTTCCAGTTCATCGGCGCGCTCGCTGCCGCTGGTCACGCCAATCTCGACCTCGTCATCCAGCAGCATCTGTTCGACGCGGGTGGTACCGGCCTGGGTGACGGCGGCTTTCAGCCCCTCGTGGTCGATGAGGAATTCGGTGAGGACATCGGGTAAGTAATAGGTAGCGAGCATGGAAGGGCAGGCGATATTGAGCTCACCCTGTAACAGGTGGCCCATGGCATCACTGGTGCGCAGCAACTCCTCGGTCTCGCGCAGGATAATCTCAGCCCGGGCCAGTACCGCTTCACCTTCGGCGGTCAGGCGCACCTGGCGGCCGGAACGGTCCAGCAGGGTGATGCCCAATGACTCCTCCAGCTTGCGCACCGCGATGCTCACGGCGGGTTGCGCCATATGCAGGTCTTCCGCGGCGCGGCTGAAGCTGTTGAGCCGTGCAACCCGGGTAAAAATCTGTAGCTTGCGTAAATCCATGGCTATAAATATATAACGTATATGGAAAATATATAAAACATATATTTTATTAATAAAATGTTCTTTGCTAACGTATGGCTTCCCTGAAATTCCGGTAGGTCGCGATCGATGAGCAAAGGTAAGAGCTGGCAGAAACTCAATTGGCAGGATCCTTTCCTGCTGGATCAACAACTGACCGATGAGCAGCGCATGGTGCGCGACAGCGCCCGCCAATACGCCCAGGAAAAATTGGCGCCGCGGGTGCAGGAAGCCTATCGCCGAGAGGAAACCGACGCGGCTATTTTTACCGAGATGGGTGAACTGGGCCTGCTGGGCTCCACGATTGATGGCTATGGCTGCCCGGGTGTCGACTATATCTGCTACGGACTCGTTGCACGGGAAGTGGAACGGGTGGATTCGGGCTATCGTTCCATGATGAGCGTGCAGTCCTCGCTGGTGATGTATCCCATCTACGCCTATGGCAACGAGGCCCAGCGCGAGAAATACCTGCCCAAGCTGGCGACCGGAGAGTGGATTGGCTGTTTTGGCCTGACCGAGCCCGACCACGGTTCTGACCCGGGTAGCATGGTGACATGCGCCAGAAGCGTGGACGGCGGTTACAGTATCTCGGGTGCCAAGATGTGGATCAGCAACAGCCCCATTGCCGACGTGTTTGTGGTGTGGGCCAAGACCGACGACGGCAAGATTCGTGGCTTCATCCTGGAGAAGGGGATGAAGGGCCTTAGCGCGCCCAAGATCGAGGGCAAGCTCGCCCTGCGTGCCTCAATCACCGGCGAGATCGTGATGGATGAGGTATTTGTCAGCGAGGAGCAGTTGATGCCCAATGTCGAGGGGCTTAAAGGTCCTTTCGGTTGTCTGAACAATGCTCGTTACGGCATTGCCTGGGGCTCACTTGGCGCTGCCGAGGCCTGCTGGCATGCGGCGCGCGATTACACCATGGAGCGCCAGCAGTTCGGCCGCCCGCTGGCTGCCAATCAGCTGATCCAGCTGAAGCTGGCTGACATGCAGACCGAAATCAGCCTGGGCTTGCAGGGCTGCCACCGCGCCGGTGTGCTCATGGATGCGGGCCAGATCGCGCCAGAGTTGATTTCCCTGATCAAGCGCAACTCCTGTGGCAAGTCGCTGCACATCGCCCGTCAGGCCCGCGATATGCTCGGTGGTAACGGTATTTCAGATGAATACCCGGTTATGCGGCATATGGTGAACCTGGAAGTGGTGAATACCTATGAGGGCACCCACGACGTGCACGCTCTGATTCTGGGTCGTACGCAGACGGACATACCGGCGTTTTGATCGCTGACTAGGCGCCGACCCCGACCACGAAACTGGCGCAGGTGGTGGTGCTGCCACCGACGTTGAAAGTGATCATGTTCTCAGCGTCCTTGATCTGGCAGGAACCTGCCCGACCAGTCACCTGCCTGCTGCAGTCCAGCACCATGCGAATGCCGGTTGCTCCTACCGGATGACCGAGGCCGATTAAACCGCCGCTGGCGTTGACCGGGAAGTCGCCATCTCGGCTGATGCGATCCTCCTCAATCGCTTTCCAGCCCTCACCCGGTGCGGTGAGCCCACTGTGATCAAGCGCCATGTATTCAGTAATGGTGAAGCAGTCGTGAGTTTCCAGGCCGTCCAGGTCCCTTAGCTCGGCCAGGCCAGCGCGTTTGCGTGCGTCGTCCATGGTGGCCTTGGCATGCGGGAAGATCAGCGGCTGGTCAGCACTCATCTGCAATTTTGTTGCCAGCAGGATAGGTGCGCTGTGATGGCCCCAGCCCTTGATCCGCGGGATATCGGCTAGCGCAAGCCCGTGGCGCTCGGCATGCTCTTTTGCGCGCTGCTCGCCGGCGAGGATTACGCAGGCAGCGCCGTCGGTAATCTGGCCACAATCGAGCTTTCTGACGGACCCGTCGATAACCGGATTGAGCTCGTCATCGGCACAGAAACTGCCCTCGGCAAAACGCCAGTCCCGCGTTTGCGCGTTGGGGTTGTCGCGGGCATTGCCAAAATTGATTTCCGCGATGCGCGCCAGATGGTCCGGGTTGATACCGTAGCGCTGATCGTACTCCCGGGTGATGCGGTCAAACAGATGAGGCCATGGGAAATCACAGGCAGTTGCTTCCTGGCCTTGCCAGGCCGCCGCACCCAGATAGTCCGCGCCGGTCCTGCCATCGACATTGCGCATAAGCTCCAGACCCAGTACGCAGGCCACATCGTAGTGGCCCGC
>CALJFL010000122.1 GCA_938074135.1 uncultured Halieaceae bacterium
ATCCGGCCACCAATCATCTTCTCAATGATTTCCGGCGGCTTGCCGCTATCTTGTGCTTGTGCGGTGTAGATTTCTTTCTCTTTCTGAACCAACTCAGCGGGCATATCGTCTGGCGAGACAACCTGCGGGTTAACCGCCGCCACGTGCATAGCCACATCTTTGGCCAGGTCCTGATCACCACCCTTGAGCTCGACCAGCACAGCGATACGGTTGTTACCGTGCACATAGGCACCGACAACACCGGCATCGGCTGCTACCAATTCGATACGCCTGACGCTGATGTTTTCGCCGATCTTCTGCACCAATGCTTCGCGCGCCGTCTCCAGATCGCCGGCCATCAGTGCAGCGACATCAGTCTGTCTGGAGCTAAACGCAGCGCTGACAACGCTATCGACAAAGCTGAGGAAGTTCTCATCACGCGCCACGAAATCGGTTTCGCTGTTCACTTCCACAACTACACCGTAGCTGCCATCTTCAGCAATACGGGTGGCAACCACGCCATCGGCAGCAGTACGGCCGGCTTTTTTGGCCGCCTTCATACCACTGGATTTGCGCATTTCTTCAATAGCCTTGTCGATGTCGCCATCGGCGGCGGCCAGCGCCCTTTTACATTCCAGCAAGCCCAAACCTGTGCGCTCACGTAATTCTTTCACCTGTGCTGCAGACATTACTCAACCTCCCTGCTACATCAGAAGCCCAAAGGGCTACGTTCTAATATGAAAACCCCGGTAAGCAGAAGCGCTACCGGGGATTATTAACTACTCCGGTTGCCCACAGGACAAACCGGAATGGACCATCGATTACTCGGCAGGCTTGGGCTCTGCGTCCGCTGCTACCGGCTCTTCGCTGGTTTCGGCGGCCGCCGCTTCAACAGCAGGTGCTTCGACCGCAGGTGCCTCGGCTACAGCTGCTTCGACCGCAGGTGCTTCGGTTACAGCTGCTTCAACGCTTGCCTCTTCCTCGACAAACTCGTCTTTCTTGGCCTCTACTGCTTCGCCGGCTTCAACCTTGCCAGCGATACAGGCATCAGCCACCGCTGTTACATACAACTTGATGGCGCGGATCGCATCGTCGTTACCCGGGATGATGTAATCAACACCATCGGGGTTGCTGTTGGTATCGACGATACCGATCACCGGGATACCCAGCTTGTTGGCCTCAGTGATAGCGATACGCTCATGATCCACGTCGACAACAAACAATGCGTCGGGCAAACCAGCCATATTCTTGATACCACCAATACTGCGCTCGAGCTTCTCCATCTGACGGCTGCGCATCAGCGCTTCCTTCTTGGTCAGCTTATCGAAGGTGCCATCGGCCTGTTGCGCCTCAAGCTCACCCAGGCGCTTGATGGACGCACGGATAGTCTTGTAGTTGGTCAGCATGCCACCCAGCCAGCGGTGGCTGACATAGGGCATACCGGCACGGTCGGCCTGTTCTTTCATGATCTTGCCGGCGGCACGCTTGGTGCCAACAAACAGAATCTTGTTCTTGTTACCCGCGAGTCGCTTTACCAGTTCCAGTGCCTCATTGAAGGCGGGAACGGTATGCTCGAGGTTGATGATGTGGATCTTGTTGCGGGCACCAAAGATGTACTGGTCCATTTTAGGATTCCAGTAGCGGGTCTGGTGGCCGAAGTGAGCGCCTGCCTGCAGCAGGTCGCGCATACTTACTTGCACTTGCGACATGAAACTATACCTTTTAGTTTGGGTTAAACCTCCACATATCCCATGCGCCAAACCCGTTTTAAGGGGCACCCTGGTGCAGGTGTTGATATGTGTGTGTCGTTGGGTTACTCCCGCTGAAACCGCCCGGAAACCCGGTGCTGCCTCGCTGGAGGCGCGCTTTATACCACACCATGCTGCCCGATGAAAGCTCAGGCCGTGGCCGGATTGGACCGCCACACCCGCTGCGATTACTCATTTTCCCCGCGGTTGCGTTAGAATGACCGGCCCCGGCGGCCCCAGCCACGGCGCCCGGGCCCTCGTTAAGCAATTGTTATTCATATTTATCAATAGGTTATAGATGGCGGTTTCGATCAAATCAGCAGCAGATCTGGACAAGATGCGGGTGGCAGGACGACTGGCCGCTGAGGTTCTGGAAATGATCGAGCCAAAAGTCGAGGTAGGCATCACCACCGGCGAGTTGGACCGTATCTGTCACCAGTACATTACCGAGGTTCAGAACGCCATTCCCGCACCACTCAACTACAACGGTTTCCCCCGCTCTATCTGCACCTCTTTGAACGACGTGGTCTGCCATGGCATTCCCTCGGATTCCAAAAAACTGAAGAACGGCGACATCATCAATATCGACGTTACTGTCATCAAGGATGGCTTTCACGGTGATTCCAGCATCATGGTCCAGGTCGGCGACGTGGCGCCTCATGCCCAGCGCCTGATCCAGGTGACGCAAGAATGTCTTTACCGGGCACTGGACATCGTCAAGCCCGGGGCCACACTGGGCGATATCGGCCACGTGATACAGCAACATGCGGAAAAGAACTACTATTCGGTTGTTCGCGAGTACTGCGGCCACGGCATCGGCGAGGTTTTCCATGAAGACCCACAAATCCTCCATTACGGTCGCAAGGGAACGGGTATGGTTTTGGAGCCTGGCATGACGTTTACGATTGAGCCCATGATTAATGCCGGCAAGCGACACACCAAGCTCAACCAAAAGGATGGCTGGACAGTAACAACCCGCGATGGTCGCCTGTCCGCGCAGTGGGAACACAGCCTCGGGGTGACCGAAGATGGCTGCGAGGTATTCACCCGCCGCAGCACCGAAAGTTTGTGATCGTGGGAATGAGCGCTAACACTGACACGCTGCCGAAAGAACTGTTCGACCCTGCAGCCCTTGAGCAAGAGCTTGCCCAGGGCAATGCCATCCGTTGTTGCAAGGAATTACTGGCCAACGCCAAGACGTACCTGAATCAGCAGTTCAACGATGGTATCGACGTCGGCCAGTTGATCAGGCTGCGGGCCCGGGTGATGGATGCACTGCTGACCAAGCTCTGGGAGCAGCAGCAGTGGACCGATGCAGAGCTGGAACTGGTGGCACTGGTGGCAGTGGGAGGCTACGGTCGGGGGGAAATGCACCTCCATTCGGATACCGACATCCTTATCCTGCTGGGGGAAGATAGCGCTCACTGTGAGGATCGGGTGGCCGCTTTTCTTACCCTGTTATGGGACATCGGCCTGGATGTCGGGCACAGCGTACGCACCGTACAGGAGTGCGCCGACAGTGCGGCCGAGGATATCACCATACTCACCAACCTGATGGAAGCACGCGTTATCTGCGGCTCAAAAGCGCTGATGGATCAGGTAAGGGTAGCCACTGCGCCTGACAAGATGTGGGACAGTGCTAAATTCTTCCAGGCCAAGCTCGCCGAGCAGCAAAACCGGCACGCCAAGTTCGCCGATACCGAATACAACCTCGAGCCCAACGTTAAAAGTTCTCCCGGTGGACTGCGGGATCTGCAGATCATCGGCTGGATTGCCGAGCGCCATTTCGGGGTGCGGTCGCTGCAGGAGATCAAGGTTGAGGAATTTCTCAATCCGGAAGAAATGGAAATACTGACTCGCGGCCGCGACTTCATGTGGCGGGTGCGCTGGGCGTTGCACATGACGACAGACCGGGAAGAGGATCGCCTGGTCTTCGATCAACAGCGCACACTGGCCGCCATGTGGGGCTTCGAAGATGGCGAGAAACTGGCGGTTGAGCAGTTCATGCAGGTTTATTACCGCTGGGCACTGGCACTCGGGCACCTCAACGAGGTGCTGATTCAGAATTTCGACCAGGCCATCCTGCACGCTGACAGTGAAGACGACGTGAGGGAGATCAACGAGCGCTTCGAGGTACGTAATGGCTACCTGGTGGCCAGGGACGAATCCCTGTTCGAGCAGCGCCCTGCCGCGCTACTGGAGGTTTTCCTGCTGCTGGCGACTCACAAGGATATTACCGGCATAGGCGCACCGACGATCCGACTTATCCGTGATAACTGCCATCGGATAGACGACGACTTCCGGGTCGACCCGAAGAACCATGCGGTGTTTCTCGACATCCTGCGCGCGCCTTACAGAATGACTCGCACCCTGCGCAGGATGACGCGCTATGGCGTCCTGGGCATGTACCTGCCGGAGTTTGGCCAGATCGTGGGGCAGATGCAGCATGACCTGTTTCACACCTACACCGTCGATGCCCACACACTGGAAGTCATCCAGAATATGAGGCGCTTTGGCATTCCCGCCTATGAAGAGCGCTTTCCGGTATCAAGCCGGGTCGCCCGCCGTTTGCCCAAAATCGAGCTGCTGTACCTGGCCGGGCTATATCACGACGTGGGCAAAGGCCGTGGCGGCGATCATTCCGAACTGGGGGCGGTCGATGCACAGCGGTTTTGCGAAAACCACGGGCTGTCCAATCGTGACACCAACCTGGTGGTCTGGCTGGTTCAAAACCACCTGACCATGTCGGCGGTATCGCAACGAAAGGACATCTCCGATCCGGATGTGATTCTGCAGTTTGCCCAGCATGTCGGTGACCAGCAACGCCTGGATTACCTGTTTGCACTGACCGTAGCGGACATCAACGGTACCAACCCAACGCTGTGGAATGCGTGGCGTGGGAGCCTGCTGCGACAACTCTATACCGAGACCAAACGCGCGCTGCGCCGCGGCCTGGAGAACCCGGTGGACAAACAGGACTGGATCGATGAAACCCGCGATGCAGCTATCGACATACTGGAGTACCGCGGTTTTACCCTGGATGAGCTGGAGGACCTATGGCAAGAGCGCGGCGAGGATTATTTCCTGCGCGAACGGGCCGAAGATATCGCCTGGCATACCGAGGCCATAGCCGGACACTACGAAAAGGAAAAACCCCTGGTACTCATTCGCAACACCACTGACTCCAGTGTTGCCAATGCCACCCAGATATTTATCCATGCCCAGGCGAGAGATCAGCTGTTCTCGAACATCTGTACGCTGCTGGAGCAGTTGGACCTGAGTGTCCACGACGCGCGGATCTACAATGCCAACGACGGAATGAGTCTGGACACATTTTTCGTGCTGGACTCCGATGGCCAATCGATCGCCGAGGACGGCCAGCGCCTGCGGCATATCGCAGAGCAACTGACACAGGGCCTGTCGCAATCCGGCGACCAGCCAACCATCATTCAACGGCGCACCCCACGCCAGATGCGGTCTTTCTCTATTCCCACAGAAACCACCATGAGCCTCGACCCGATCAAAAACTTCACCGTGCTGGAAGTTGCCAGTCCCGACCGCCCGGGGCTGCTGGCCCGCATTGGCCGTATTTTCGTCGACTTCAATGTCGTGCTACAGGCAGCCAAGATCCAGACGCTGGGAGAGCGGGTCGAAGACGTCTTTTTCATCACCGATAAAAACCAGCAGCCACTGCAGGATCCCGCCTTGTGCCAGGCCATACAGGCCGCGATCCGCGAGCAGCTGGATGAGCAACTGGTTGCCTGAGCTGCAATGAACCCTGATCTGCAGTTGCTCCACCCCTACCCCTTCGAGAAGCTACGCCGGTTATTCGCCGACCTCGAACCGCCCGCGGACAAGCGAGCCATCCCGTTGGCCATTGGCGAACCGCGACACGCCTCGCCAGAGCTCGTGCGGCGTGCGCTGGTAGACAACCTGGACATGCTGTCCAACTACCCTGCCACCCGCGGTATGGCAGAACTGCGGCAGGCGATCAGTGGCTGGCTACAAGGCCGTTTTGGCTTATCTCAGCTTGACCCCGAATCGCAGGTACTGCCAGTCAGTGGCACGCGCGAAGCACTATTTGCTATCGCCCAGGTCGCAGTGCAGGCCACTGCCGATGCCACCGTTATCTGCCCCAATCCGTTCTACCAGATTTACGAGGGCGCGGCCCTGCTCGCTGGCGCCACACCGGACTTTATCAACTGCACGGCCGACACCGGCTTCCTGCCCGACTTCGCTTCGGTCAGCGCAGAGCAATGGCAAGCCTGCCAACTCCTGTATATCTGCTCGCCAGGAAATCCGTCCGGCGCGGTTATGCCGCTGGCGCAGTTAAAGGCACTGATTGAACTGGCACGGGAACACGATTTCATCATCGCCTCCGACGAGTGTTACTCGGAGATATACCTGGACGAGGCCACGCCACCACCGGGGCTCCTGCAAGCTTGCGCGGAGATGGGCGACCACGAATTCCGGCACTGTCTGGTGTTCCACAGTCTGTCCAAACGCTCTAACCTGCCGGGGCTGCGCTCCGGCTTTGTTGCCGGCGATGCCCGTTTGCTGGAACGCTTTCTCCTGTATCGCACTTACCAGGGTTGCGCCGTGCCCCCGCATCACCAGATGGCCAGCATTGCCGCCTGGAGCGATGAGGATCACGTTGTGGCCAATCGCCAACTGTACCGCGAAAAATTTGCCATGATGGCCAGCGAGTTATCTGGAAAGCTCAATCTGCAGATCCCGCAGGCTGGCTTCTACCTGTGGCCGGAAACACCAGTGCCAGACACCGAATTTGCCCGTCGACTGTTCGCCGAAGAGCATGTCACGGTGCTGCCGGGCCGCTATCTCGCCCGCGAAGCCCACGGCTGCAATCCCGGGGAAAATCGTGTTCGCATGGCGCTTGTCGCAGAGCTTGCCGACTGCCGGGAAGCAGCCGGGCGCATCAGCCAATTACTGGACAGGTTATAGCTGCTGCATGTTGAAGCAAGAACGCGTGGCCTACATCCTTCGGCGCCTGCAGGAGCTCTATCCAACCACGCCGGTACCGCTGGACCACAAGGATCCCTACACCCTGCTGGTGGCTGTTCTACTTAGCGCCCAGTGCACCGACGAGCGAGTCAACCAGGTCACGCCGGCACTATTTGAGGCAGCTGATAATCCAGGGACCATGGCCACTCTCTCCAGTGAAGAAATCCGCGACATCATCCGACCCTGCGGCCTGTCGCCGCAAAAATCAAAAGCGATAAAGCGACTGAGCGAAATCCTGCTGGAGGAGCACCACGGCGAAGTCCCCGAGGATATGGAAGCGCTTGAACGACTGCCCGGAGTGGGTCACAAGACCGCCAGCGTGGTGATGTCGCAGGCATTTGGGGTGCCCGCATTCCCCGTGGACACCCATATTCACCGACTCGCCCAGCGCTGGGGTCTGACCAGTGGCAAGAATGTAGTGCAGACCGAGCGCGACCTGAAGCGGCTCTTTGCCCGCGAGTACTGGAATCGCCTGCATCTGCAGATTATTTTCTACGGCCGAGAGTACTGCACAGCGCGCGGTTGCGACGGCAGAGTCTGTGAGATCTGCCGCACTTGCTACCCCGGCCGCAAGCACCCGAAAAAAACACGCAAGGCCTGACCTCCCACCCGGCGCTGAATAAACACGATCAGCAGAGAGTCGTGATCAAGCTGGCGCGCACGCCTGCCAGCGATCGCCCTCTACGGTCGCCAGCCCCAGTTGTTGCAACTTACCGAGAGCGTCATCGATCTCAAAATCGAGCCTGCATTCCCAGCGCCTGGCAAACCAGTCCTCAATCTCCGCGTCCAGTTCGGCGGCCGTGCTGGTGCCACCAACAGCCAGCAGGAAGTAATAGGCGAGCAGGCTTTCCTTGCACTCGGAATCTTCGGCATCATCAATGATCCTCAGCAACACCCCGGTGTTGTTATCCAGCAGTTTGAAATACAGGTTCTCGGTTAAGGCCTGGGTATATTTGAGCTTGCGGTTACGGAAGCTGCTGTACTGCTTCCACAGGTACCCACCGAATGCTCCGACTCCCGCCAAAAGCACCAGCGCTGCCCGTTTATCCAGGGTCACCGGCTCGCTGTGCGTACCGAGCCAGAACCCCAGCAACGACGCCAGCAATACCAGCGTTGCGCCGAGCTTGGTGGTAAAGACGATCCCGCCACTGATTACCGCGGGCACGCCAATCAGCAGCTTATCAAGCAGGCGCATACCCACCCGGGTATTCGGGAATAGCATTTCCAGGTCCGCTCCCGGCACATTCTGGAACAGCTTGAGCATGGTGCTGCCGGGACGACAGCGACCCAGGGTACTGTCCTGGTCGAACTGCTCCTTGAATTTGAGGTACAAGACAACGCGATCGTAATTGGTAAAGCTTACTGTTTTTTCTGCCAGGCCAAACCAGGTCTTCACCTTTTCATGGCGCTCGCTGACACCTCGATAGAAAAGCAGGACTTCCTCGTAGTCGTCCATGTCAACGTAGAGCCGGACATGGAACATAGAGGCCGCATCAAATGCCGCCTGCAGTTCCGCATTGGTGACTTGTTCATAATTGGCGCGTTCCAGGACTGTTTCTATGGTCTGGGCCAGCGGCGGCAGAATCGCGTCCGGGCCAATACCGGCAACCAGGCGAGTGTCGGTGTCGGGGTCCAGCGGTGCATAGGCTTCCTTCAGTTGCTGCCTGAGCTCGTGAAACTCTCGCCGATAGACACTGTTTATGCGGGAACAGCCAAGTTCAAACGCCGTCTGCTGGTTCTCATCAAGGCGCCCCTCGGCCAGGCACATGCGTAGCACGTCGCTGCGCCGGAAGGGGATAAACCGCAGCGGCTCCAGGGCATTGTCGTAGCGATCTTCCACCGTTCAACTCCCGACCGTTACGGCCTGTTATCCATGCCACATTGTAATGGCTCGGGAATGCTTGTCACCTTGAGGCAAAATTAGGTAGCATGCGCGCTCCGCTTATTATAATAATTTCAGGAAAACACTATGACTGAATATTTCGGAATTCCTCCTTTAATGGGTGTGGGGGGCATGCTGGTAGCGTTTGTCATCTACCACATTATGACCCGTCACGATCACGGTGACGGAGTCGTCAAGAAAATCGGCGACCAGATCCACCTCGGGGCGATGGTGTTCATGCATCGCGAATACAAGATGCTGGCCATATTTTCGCTGGTCCTGCTGGTTGGCATCTTCCTGTCGCCACTGGGGGTAAATACTGCCATCGCCTTTGTGGTCGGCGCATTATCGTCGGCTACCGCCGGTTACCTGGGCATGTTCGCGGCCACCAAAGCTAACGTGCGAACCGCGACTGCTGCCCACAATCACGGTGCAGCCAGTGCCCTGTCCATCGCCTTCTACGGCGGATCCGTCATGGGCTTGTGCGTCGCCTCACTCGGCCTGATTGGTCTGGGGAGCGTGTACTGGTACTTTGGCGGCGACCCGGAAACGGCACACGCTATCCACGGCTTCGGAATGGGGGCGTCTGTTGTCGCCCTGTTCTCTCGGGTCGGCGGCGGCATCTTCACCAAGAGCGCCGACGTCGGAGCGGATCTGGTGGGTAAGATCGAAGCCGGCATTCCCGAAGACGACCCGCGCAACCCCGGTGTCATTGCTGACAACG
>CALJFL010000123.1 GCA_938074135.1 uncultured Halieaceae bacterium
ACCAGCATGGGTCGCAATGCTGCGCTGATGCTGCATCTGGTCAGTCAGGTTGATTCAAAGGTACCCACGATCTGGGTCGATACAGGCTATAACCTGCGTGATACCTACATTGTCGCGGAGCGGCTGATACGCGACCTTGAATTGGACATTCACGTTTATTCACCCCGGATGACCTCGGAACGTCGCAATGCCATTATGGGTGGCATCCCCACTATTGACGAGGAAGAGCGGCACGCGGAGTTTACCGAACAGGTGAAACTCGAGCCGTTCAATCGTGCGTTGCAGGATTTTCAGCCGGAGATCTGGCTGACCGGAATCAGGCGTGAGGAAACAGAACACCGCAAGTCCCTCGATATTGTCTCCAGAGACAACCGTGGCATCATCAAGGTTGCGCCGATCTTTCACTGGTCGGAAGACCAGGTGGAAAACTACATGGCCGACAACCAGCTACCGACCTGTCGCCATTACTTTGATCCGACCAAAGTCGCCGATGGCCGTGAGTGTGGCCTGCACACAGCCGCCTGAGCGGCCGGTAGCACTCTAACCAACAACAGTGGCTATAACGATCGCCATCAGGGCAGTAGCTGCCATAAAGCCGACGACAGTCATCATCAAGCGGCGCATGATTTGCTGATCTTCGACGGTATCTTGCTGCAGTAAATGCTGGGTCATAATCGTTCTCCCTAATCTTGCCCCTGCGGGGCCACTCATTTATGCGTTAAGAGTGAACCAGCCTCCAATCCCCTGCATTGATGCAGGTCAACAGAGTGTAGGCTGGGTCAACCGAAGGCTATTTGTTTAAGGTCAGAGCAGTTGCGCTATACTGGTCCGAGTTTCGATGATGTTCCGTGGAGGCAGTGATGGCTTTCCGCGATAGAAAAGCGGAGATAGTCACCCCGGGGGGTGGCGAGGCATGTCGGCGCGTCAGCGCCTCAGCTGCAATCCGCGGACAAGCGCCGGCCTGGTTAGTACTGCGGTTCGGTCCCGTCATGCTGTTTCTGCCGTTGTTACTCGCCTGTGCTGGCAGCCCCTCTGAGCGTCTTGCGGTGGCTGATCTGTCACCACTCGTGTTGCAGGATCGAGTGATCACCATGGCGGATGTCGAGGCCGCCGACCCCACCCCGGACCTGCTTGCCATTGATGATGCGATGCGCGATTTTGTCGCTACCTATGCCGGGAAGCACAATAGTCAGCGTCAGCGTTTGTTAAACCTGCATCAGGCCGTGAAGAGCCCCGCGATACTCGACCTCCAGTACGATCCATTTGCTGAAGGTGGCGCCAGGGAAACCTTTCACCGCGGCTCTGCCAACTGTCTGTCTTATGCCAATATGTTTGTGGCGCTGGCCCGCGAAGCGGGACTCGATGCGAAGTACCAGTGGTTGGAGGTTCGTCCCCAGTGGTCACGGATGGGTGAGCGGGTCGCGGTTCGCCTGCATGTCAATGTCGTGGTGAAAACCCGGCAAGAGGACACGTTCATGGTCGACATTGACCCACTTTCATCCAATGAGATCACCGGCACACGGGTGCTCGATGACAGGGAGGCAGAGGCGCTTTACCACAGTAATATCGCCATGGGTGCCTTGGCCGAGGAACAGTTGGATATCGCCTGGATTCAGACGGTGCGAGCTTTGCAACTGAGTCCTGGTACAGGACACCTGTGGGTAAATCTCGGTGCAATCTATCGTGTGGCCGGGCAGTACGACGACGCTGAGCGCAGCTATTTTCGAGCGCTGCAGATCGATCGCTTTGATCATTCGGCGACCAACAACCTGGTCGTTTTGTACGAGCGCCAGGGTCGCGAGGAGGAATATGCGTACTGGTCGGAGCGCTCGCGGCGTTACCGGGACAAGAACCCTTACTACCATAGCTGGCTGGGCGATCTGGCTGCCGGCAAAGACGACTGGCCAGCCGCGCTGGAGCACTATCAGCACGCGGTAAAGTTAATGCCCCAGGACAGCCGATTGCTCTATGGCCTGGGCATCATCCATCACCAACTCGGCGATTTTGACGAAGCCACTCGCCAGATTACCCTGGCGATAGAGCGGGCCAGCCTCACCCGTGATATCGAAGAGTATGAGGTGCGGCTCGAGTCAGTCAGAGACGACCAACTGGCCAGTTTTTGAACGCCATCGGTTGGCAAGGGTGCCAAAGGTCATTGCAGGCGATAGAGAGTCTGTCATTATTCGTCTCCTGGAAAATTTCACGAGGAAGCACCGATGCGAGAGTTTGGCTTTGAATCAACCACGGATGATGTTCTGGAAGGGATATCCCTTGACGACAAGGTAGTACTGGTAACCGGCGCGACCGCAGGGCTGGGGATAGAGACCACACGTGCACTGGCGGCGGCCGGTGCCAAGGTGGTGATGCTCGGTCGTAACCCGGAGGCGCTGGCGCTAGAGGCGGCGAATCTGGGCGATCTGGGACTGGCTGGCCAGGTTGATACGCAGACGGTTGATCTAGCCAGCCTGGACAGTGTGCGAGAGTCCGCCGCTGCCATTCTGGCGGCCTACCCACGCATCGACGTGTTGATTAATAATGCCGGTGTCATGGCCTGCCCGCTGCAGCGCACCGCCGATGGCTTTGAGATGCAGTTCGGGACCAACCACCTCGGCCATTTTCTGCTGACCTGCCTGATTGCACCGTCCTTGCTGGCTGGCGCACCTGCACGCGTCATCAACCTCAGCTCGACCGGCCACAAGTTGAGCAACGTTAATTTGGAGGATCCGAATTACCAGCAGCGAGACTATGACAAATGGGTGGCCTACGGGGAGTCCAAGACCGCTAACGTTCTGTTTTCGGTAGCCCTGGACCAGCGGCTGCGAGCGCGTGGTGTGCGCAGCCTGGCGGTCCATCCGGGTGTGATTATGACCAAACTCAGTCGGCACCTGAGCGAAGCCGACATCGAGAACCTGATCAACAGCGCGCCCGAGGGTGAGTCATTGGACTGGAAGAGCGTTGAGCAAGGTGCAGCGACCAGTGTCTGGGCAGCGACGGCACCAGAGCTGGCTGATAAGGGCGCCCTGTATCTGGAAAACTGCCAGATCGCCGTGCCGGCGGAGCCGGGGCAGGGTGGTGGCGTGGAGGCCTATGCCCTTGATCCGGAAACTGCCGAACGGCTGTGGCGTCTGTCGGAACAACTGGTCGGTCAGCAGTTTGAGCTTTGACACTGGCGGCAAGGCGATGAGGCCGCACAATACGACAGCTCGCACGGTGCTCATCGTCCTGTTTTGTTGGCTGGCACAGGTTGCGCTGCCGGCCTGGCCGGACTCCCGAGAGACTATCAATACGCAGACCCAGCAGGCCCTGCAGCGGCTTGCGGAACATTCACCGGCAGCGGCGGACCTGGCCGGCCAGGCCAGCGGTGTGCTGGTATTTCCCGATGTGGTCAAGGTGGGCTTCGGGGTGGGTGGCCAGTATGGTGAGGGGGCCCTGTTGATTGACGGTAAGCCGGTCGATTATTTCGCAACAGCGGGGGCATCTTTCGGGTTGCAACTGGGTGCCCAGTACAAGTCGGAAGTAATCCTGTTCATGACCCCCGCTGCCCTGGACCGTTTTCGCAACCGCCATGGTTGGGATATAGGCATCGACGGCGGTGTGACGATAATGGATGAGAGCATGGCAATAAAAGCCGACAGCAAGCAGCTTGATGCGCCGATCATCGCCTTTATTTTTTCCAATCAGGGGTTGATGGGTAATCTCACGCTGGAAGGCAGCAAGATTACGCCTATCGCTCGCTGACGGCTGGTGCCCCGGGCGCCATTTCGGTATTCTCCGCGCGTTTTTGATCTTCCTGAGAGCGTTTTATGAGCAAGACTTTATCCGTAGAGGGTGCACTCAAGGGCGAGGCCGGTACTGGCAGCACGGTTTGCGTCAGGGGCTGGCTGCGCAGCAAGCGTGACTCCAAGGCAGGGATATCTTTCCTCGCTGTTCACGACGGCACGTCCTTTGATCCCATCCAGGCCGTGGTGCCTGATACTCTCGACAATTACGCCAGCGAGGTGCTGAAACTGTCCACCGGCTGCGCCGTGGTTGTCACCGGCGAACTGGTGCCCTCCCAGGGCAAAGGCCAGAGCGTGGAGATACAGGCGACTGCGGTAGAGGTGGTGGGCTGGGTCGATGACCCCGAGATGTATCCCATTGCCAAGAAACGCCACACCTTTGAATATTTGCGCACCCAGGCCCACCTGCGGCCGCGCACCAATACCTTCGGTGCCATTACCCGGGTGCGTAATACCCTGGCCAATGCCATTCATAATTATTTTCACGACAACGATTTCTACTGGATAAATACGCCGATTATCACCGGCAGTGATTGTGAAGGAGCCGGGGAGCTTTTTCGGGTGAGCACACTGGACCTGGCCAACCTGCCACGCAACCCGGCCGGTGAGGTCGATCACGGCCAGGATTTTTTTGCCGGTGATGCCTTCCTCACAGTGTCCGGGCAATTGGAAGTGGAGTCCTATTGCCTGGCGATGAGCAAGGTCTACACCTTCGGGCCAACGTTTCGTGCCGAAAACTCCAATACCAGCCGTCATCTGGCCGAGTTCTGGATGGTAGAGCCGGAAATTGCCTTTGCCGATCTCAACGACAACGCTGATCTTGCCGAGAGCTTGCTAAGGCATGTGTTTACCCGGGTGCTGGAGGAGCGAGAAGACGATATGGCATTTTTCCAGCAGCGAATCGATGACACTGTTATCGAGCGTTTGCAGGCGATGGTTGATAACAGTTTCGAGCGTATGGATTACAGTGAAGCCATAGATATTCTCAAGTCCAGCGGCCAGTCGTTCGAGTTCCCGGTTGAGTGGGGTACCGATCTTGCCTCTGAGCACGAGCGCTACCTGGCTGAGACCCACGTGGGTCGCCCGCTGGTGGTAATGAATTATCCAAAAGACATCAAGGCGTTCTACATGCGCCTCAATGACGACGGTAAGACCGTGGCCGCGATGGATGTGCTGGCACCCGGGATTGGCGAGATTATTGGTGGCAGCCAGCGGGAAGAGCGGCTCGATGTCCTCGATGCCCGCATGGACGCCCACCTGCGGGAGGAGCTGTGGTGGTATCGCGATTTGCGCCGCTACGGCACCGTGCCTCATGCCGGCTTTGGCCTGGGATTCGAGCGATTGCTCAACTACATCACCGGGATGGATAACGTCCGCGATGCTATTCCGTTCCCGCGTACGCCGGGCCACGCTGACTTTTAACAGCCCAAATTGTGCAGGTGGTGACGATTTGGCCAGGAATTGTGAAATACTGCCTATTTTTTGAGCAACCGCCCCCCTTTTTCCAAGCCATACTGATACTTCAGGGATTTTTCGGGGTACGTGACTCCCCGGCAGGGTCGTCGTTATGAAAAGAGCATGTGCAACGGGCGGAGACATCCAGATCAGTGAGATGCTGATTGTCGATACGTTCGCCAAGCTTATTTTCGGCGAGGGCAGCCAGTACACTGACGACGAGTTGGCCATTATTCAGGCGCTGCGTCAGGTGGATGCCAACGTTGCCCTGGACAGCCACCGCGACATGGGCGTTTACCTGCGGGCTCTTGGTGTGCGAGAAATGATTATCCTGGTTGGCCAGGTGCGTGGTTTCATGGCCGCCGATATGGCGCTGCCAATCCCCTCAGCCGGTCTTGCTACCGGCCACCCGCAAAGACCCTACTGATTCTCGGCGATATCACCTTCGGAGGGAGCCGCTGTTGATGGTGCCGGCGGTTCTTTGGGCGGTTTCAGGCCGCAACCGGGAACCAGCTGGAATTCTGCCTGGTAGTTGTTGTCCTCATCCAGGCCGGTGAAGGTGAGCTCCACCAATTGCTCAAGCTGAAAACGCCGGCTGGTGCTGGTCAGGCTGGCAGTCCACTTGTCGTAACTGAATTTCTCCGGATCCTTGCGCAGGTCGATGAACCCCCCGAGGCCGCTGTCCGCGAGTTTCACGTTAAAGCCGCTGCTGTTAATGTGGGCGACGTAACCCTTGAAGGTTTTACCGGCCTCGCCAGCCTGCTCCGCCAGAAAGCGTCCCGCCAGCCAACGCTCCGCCTGATCTGTTGCTGCCCGGGCCGTCGCAATTTTTGCTGCCAACGCATCCAGCGTCTCCCGGGTAACCAGCTTGGCGGGCTGCTTGTGGAGTATCGACTTGATCTGCAGGTGTACCAGAAAGTCGAGGTAGCGTCGTAAGGGCGAGGTGCAATTGGTGTAAGCGGGCAGCGACATGCCCATATGGGCACCAGATTTCGTGGTCAGCGTGGCGCGTGTCAGCAGTCGGTTGACCATGGCGCGCAGGGGCAGTGTTCCCTGCGATGATGACAGCCCCTTGATCACGTCCCGGTAACCCTCGCGGCTGCCCAGGTCCACGTCAGCCAGTTCGGGGGCGTGCATGCCAAGGAACTTGCGAGCCTCGTCGAGACGATCCTGGCGGAAGCCGGGGTGGCTGACGAAGGGTCCGGAGGCGCCGTGCTCGGCCAGCAGTCGGGCGGCGCAGCGGTTGGTCGCCACCATGCACTCTTCGACCAGCTTTTGTGACAACAACTTCTCGTAGGGTTCTATCGCCTCAATGGTCTTCTGCTCGCTGAGGATCCAGCGATACTCGCGACGATCTTCCATAACCAGTTCATTGGTTTCTCGGTGCGCCCGCAGCGCACGATAGACCTGATACAGTGCTTCCAGTGGCGTCGCGTGACTCATCAGGTCGTCGGCCTGCCCCGTCAGATAGCGATCTACCGCATAGTAGGACAGCTTGGCACGCGAGCGAACGGTCGCCTCGATGAATTCGAAGTCGCCCACTTCTCCGCTGTCACTGACCGCGATTTTGCAGACCAGTGCTGGTCGGTCCACGCCCTCGGACAGTGCGCAGGTGTCCTGGGACAGGACTTCAGGGAGCATTGGCAGTACGTCACCGTGGAAATACACCGAGGTGCCGCGCCGGGCGACTTCGTCAATGAGGGGAGAGTCTGCCGGTATGTAGGCGGTGGGATCGGCGATGGCCACGTACAGCGTCCAGCCGTCGCTGCTGATGTCGGCATACAGTGCATCGTCGATGTCCTGGGTTTTGGCAGCATCAATAGTGACAAATTCGAGGTCGGTAAGATCGCGCCGGCGGTCGGTCTCCAGCGGCTTGAAATCCGCCAGGCGCTGTTGCAGTTGTTTCTGACTGTCGCTGTTCCAGTTGGTGGCGAGGCGATGGCGGGCGATGCTGTAGAGATTTTCAAGGCCCGGCGTAGACTCGTCGCCGATGATCTCGAGGACTTTGGCCTGCGGCTTGCTATCCTTGATCGGGTGGCGCAGGACTGCGCAGCGAATCAGGTCACCCTCCTTGACGCCATTGCGGGCGTGAGGCGGAATAAACAGCCAGCGCCGCAGTTGCGGGAGATCCGGCTGGACGAACATAGCCTTGCCCTTGCGGACACAGCGGCCGGTGAAATCACCAAGCGGGCTGTCGATAAGCCGTTCGATGCCAGCGATTGTTTTGTTGTCCGGGGCGGGCCGAATACAGATGCGCACCCGGTCATTGGGAAACGCCTTGAGCATCTCATCCGGCGGGATGAAAATCTCGCGACCGTCGTCCAGAACCGCGAAGCCATAGCGAGCCTGGGTACCCTTGACCACGGCCTCGGCCCATTCCTTATCCGCCTCCATCTGGGTTTTCAGGCCCTTCAGTTGGGCGAGCGAGTCGTGGTTGAGCATCTGGAAAGAACAACTTATTTTCAGTAGGACAGCCGTATATCGTACTGCAAAAGCGACGTGCTGTCAGTGATACTTGCCCCGGTCCGGCAATGCTGCGGCTAAACCGGCAACAGTCATTGACAGGAGCGGGCGGCGGGTTTAATAATCAGGGCAACGTTGCTGTTGTATAGCACCGATCGGGAAGCGCCCTTGAAGACTTTCCGGACGCCCGGCGGGCAGGCCATCGTTCGCTGCCAAGCGTCCTTCGACAATAAGCGCATGTGCGCTGCCTCTGAGCCCACTCTGCTCGGGCACCATTCGCTCCAGATATATTGCCCCCCATTTCCCAGACAACTTTCCCTGCAACCAACTGGCTGGCGGGATAAAGCCGGCACCCGAAAAAAATACTCAGACCATTACCCAGTGAAACATCAATGAGGATTCCTTCATGGATTCAGGCTCAGCCCTGCGAGTAGAGAAAACAACCCTTAAACCCGTCATCAGGAAAACCTACGTTCTTGACACCAATGTGCTGCTGCACGACCCAACGGCCATTGCAGCATTCAAAGAGCACCATGTCGTTATCCCCATGACCGTGCTCGAAGAGCTCGATGACATCAAGGACCGGCGCGACAAAACCGTTAGCAGCGAAGCGCGAATTGCTATCGGTATTATCGACAAGGTGGTCGATGCGGCCAGCCCGCAGGAAATTCAGGAGGGGGTTGAGGTCTCCGGTAGCAGCCTGGAAGGTATGCCCAGCGGTACGCTGGCGATCTACCCCGATCAGTTGTTAAACGATGACGCCGAGATTCCATTTCTGGATGCGACCCAGGATCAGGCCAACGACAACCGGATCATCAACGTGGCACTGCGCCTACAGGCTGAAAATCCCAATGAGTTCGTTTGCCTGGTAACCAAAGATATCAATATGCGGATCAAGGCCAAGGGCTCCGGGCTGATGCACGTTGAGGATTATCGCCACGACCGTGTACTTGACGACATCGACCTGTTATCCAAGGGCTACGAGCATATTGAGGGAGATTTCTGGTCGACGATCTCCGAAGTAGACACCCTGCGGGAGGGCGATTACACCCTGCATCGTATCCCGAGGAAGTCGTTGCCAGGCGCCTATCCCAATATGTTTGTTCACGATGATCAGGATTTCATCGCCTTTGTGAAGCGGGTCGACAATGACTTTGTCTATTTACGCTGCGACAGTCGCGACAACCTGATGCATCAACGCTTTTGGGGGCTGGCACCGCGCAACCTCGAGCAGGCCATGGCAATGGATCTGCTGGACGACGAGGGGGTTGATATGACGGTGCTGACTGGCCCGGCCGGTTCCGGCAAAACACTGCTGGCCCTGTCTTATGGGTTACATGCGATTCTCGAGCAGAAAAAGTACAGCAAACTGATTGTGGCGCGTTCAACCCCGCCTATCGCCGAGGACATCGGCTTTCTGCCCGGCACCGAGGAGGAAAAAATGGCGCCCTGGCTGGCAGCGTTTGACGACAACCTGGAGATCCTGCATGGCACCGATGAGTCCTGCCATGGCAGTATTGACTATGTGAAGGAGCGGGCCAATATCCAGTTCAAGTCCCTCAACTTCATGCGCGGCAGGTCCTTTAATAATGCCTACATCATCATTGATGAAAGCCAGGGACTGACGCAGTTTCAGCTTAAATCGATAATCAGTCGGGTCGGGGCCGATTCGAAAATCGTGGTGCTGGGTAATCTCGCCCAGATTGATAACAAGTACATCTCACCACTGACCTCGGGGCTGACTTACCTGGTGGAGAAAAGTAAGGCTTACCCTCATGCGGGAATAATGCATGTGAACGGGATTGTGCGCTCACGCCTGGCGGCGTTTGCGGAGGAAAACCTGTAAGTGAAGCTATAGCCGTCTGCCCGGGCCGGAACTTATATGGGCTCGGGCGGCATGGCCTCGGTATCTTCGACACTGTCCGGGGACAGGGCTCGCCTGACCCGGCGCAGGTCGCGCTCCAGGGCAATCTCGAGGCGCACCACAAAACCCCAGACGATGTCCCTGTCCTCATCGAGATTGCGCCGCCGGTAGTTGATGGCCGGTTCCAGTTCCATGAACAGAAAGTCACGGTAGACCTGCCTGCGCCAGGTCACGCCCAGCCGGTAATTCTTGACGAAGCTGTCCGGCCGGGTGACACCCCGGATGGCAGTAAAATAATTGATGGCAAAGGGCCTTTCCGCTTCGGGGTTATAGCGTTTGCGCAGCGCCAGACGGGTGCGCCACTCGACGCCGTCGGTGTGTTCACCCCAGATACCCCGGGTGCTGAACCGCCATACGCTGTCTTCGTCGCGCACCCGGTTGAGGTCCAGCTGGGAAATCGAATAAAAGCCTTCGCCGTCCTCGTACTGCAGTCTCTCGACAAAGCGATAGCTGTGGCGGTCGTCGATTGGGGCTTCATTGCGATACTTGACGCCGGGCCGCAAGTTGCCCGAGGCAAGACCCATAGTCAGATCGATCCGCGACCGGCCGCCCTCGCGCAGTTCATATTGCAGCCCAACGCCATCTTCAACGCTGCGACCGCTCTCATCCTCGAAGTCTGAATCCTCGCCGCTGAACACCAGGTTGAGTCGCCGCGATACCCTGGGCAGTTGCAACTTGCCACGCAACCTGACCTTGAGGTCGTGGCCATCGTCGGATTCCCAGTCGTCGATGAGTTCCAGGCGCAGCAGTGATTCGGCTTTTTCCAGGTCGTAGTTGGGGTCACCGAAATACTCATCCATCCACTCGGTGAGGGCCTGGGCCTGGTCAGTGACATAGGCATGGCTGTCGTCGACCCAGGTGATATCCTCTTCGATATGTTCTTCTTTTATTTCTTCGAGAATTTCTTCCTCGTCGGGCGCTATCGGCTCCCAGTTAAGCAGCTTGTCTTCGGAGGTTTCCGACTCTTCGACAAGGCTGCTCTCCGGGTCGGCATTAGGTGTCTGCGCCGCGACAGCGCCTGGCAAAAACAGCAAGATTGCGAGCCAAATCTTCACAATATCAGAGTCAACAAATTACCCCTTTAAGCTATACACTACGCGTCATGGACAGACTTTTCATCTTTTTCCAGCATCTCGTACCCCAGCACCTGCTGTCACGCATGACCGGCTGGCTCGCCGAGGTTCGCTATCCTATCTGGCTCAAGAATTGGGTAATACGGCAGTTCATCGGCCACTTTGAAGTCAACATGGCAGAGGCGGCGGAGCCCGATCCCGAGGCCTACCCCAACTTCAATGAGTTCTTTGCCCGGCCGTTGGCCGAGGGCGCACGACCGATCGACGACAGCGATATTGTCTGCCCTGCGGACGGCGCTATCAGTCAACTGGGCGCGATTGATGAGGGGCGCATCTTCCAGGCCAAGGGTCAGTGGTTTTCCACTCGCGAATTGCTCGGCGGTGATGAGCAGCGGGCGACGCAGTTTGAGGATGGTGAGTTTGCGACCATCTACCTGTCGCCGCGCGACTACCATCGGGTGCACATGCCCATTGGTGGCCGGTTGCTGGCGACCAGCTACATCCCCGGCAAACTATTTTCGGTTAACGGCGTGACTGCTGAAAATGTCGAGCGCCTGTTTGCTCGTAACGAACGGTTGGTGTGTTATTTCGATACCGCAGCCGGTCCGATGGCGCTGGTACTGGTCGGTGCGATGGTGGTGGCCGGTATTGAAACCGTCTGGTCGGGGCAGGTGGCACCGCCCCTGAAGGAACCTGTGGTCACCGACTACCAACAGCCGCCGGCCGCCGTAGAGTTGGCCAAAGGCGAGGAAATGGGACGTTTCAAGCTGGGCTCTACCGTTATTCTGCTGTTTCCCAAGGGCTCTATCGATTGGGATGAACGCTATGTGGCCGGCACCGCTACCCGCCTCGGTGAGCCGCTGGCCCTATTGAAGTAAAAATAAGATCGTTCCGTTGCAGGGGCTATTGCTGTGCTGGCAGGGTCGCGGAACCATCAGGCCGCGTTCAGGTTTGCCGGCGTCGATGGGGTCTTGACGGCGAGCACTGATCGAGTCCAAAATTTTACGCAGTAAAATTTGTCGAGTTGCGCAGCCGCCCAGCGGCGCCGGCAAACCTGCGGCCGTTCCGCAACCCTGCCAGCACAGCGATAGCCCGGTCGAGTGGTGGACAGCCATTGCTGCGGCACGGCCCCTAAGCAAAGATTTGTGACCGGTTTTTTGCGTAGTTACTTTGGGATTACTCAGATCTCATCCAGCGACGCCACAATCCTTCGATAGCTGTTCAGGCGCTGCTCGGAAATATCGCCCGCCTCGGCCGCTGCCAGAATGGCGCAGCCGGGCTCCTGCTGGTGTTGGCAGTCGCGAAATTTGCAGGTGCCCAGGTGCGATTGGAACTCCCGAAATCCCTGCTCTACCTGTTCCTTGCTCATGTGCCAGAGGCCGAATTCCCTGATGCCCGGCGAGTCGATCAGTGTGCCGCCGGTGGGCAGGTGAAACAATTGTGCTGTGGTCGTGGTGTGAATACCTTTTTGGGTACTCTCCGAGAGCGCACCTACCCGCATGTCCGCGTCTGGCAACAGGGTGTTTACCAGCGACGATTTCCCGACCCCGGATTGGCCTACGAAAACACTGGTTCGCTCCTTGAGGGCGGCGTGCAGCTCCTCCATTGCGCCCATCTTCGAGGCGCGCAGCACCCGATAACCCAGCTTGGGGTAGATGGCGAGCAGTGTTTCCATGCGCTGGTTTAGCGCGTCATCTTCCTGCAACAGGTCTGTTTTGTTGAGCAGGATGACAGGCTCTATACCCACGTTCTCGGCAGCCACCAGGTAGCGGTCGATGAGGTTGGCATGGGGTTCAGGGAAGGGAGCGATGACGATGAAAATCTGATCGATATTTGCGGCCACCGGTTTCAGGTTGCCGTAAGGGTCCGGTCGACGCAGCTCGCTGCGGCGATCAAGTTGCGCGACCACCACGCCCGTTGGCTCGCCGGCGCACCAGATCACGCGGTCGCCGGTCACCAGACCCTCGAGATTGGCGCGAAGGTGGCAGCGCTGGCTTTGCCCCGCCAGGGATTCTACAGCTACCTGGGTACCGAAGTGGGCGGTTATCAAACCCTCCTGTTCCGGCCCAAGGTCGCCGGCGGCCAGTGCCTCGTCGGCCCGCTCATCGCGGCCAGACGCCCGTTTTGCACGCTCATCCTGTATTTTATTAACGCGCCAGGCCTGTCGCCGGGTGAGTTTTCGTTTGCTCATTGAGGCATTATTGGGGTAGCTGCTTTGACTGTCGAGGCAATTTGCTACACTCCTTACAGCTTTGACCAAACAAGAGAGGCCGCATTAATGCAGAACGCCAGTAACCTGGTGTGGGTGGATCTGGAGATGACCGGATTGGATCCAGACAAGGACGTTGTTATCGAGATCGCCACCATCGTCACTGACAGTGACCTGAACACGCTGGCAGAGGGCCCGGTGATCGCAATCAAGCAGCCAGATACTGTGCTGGATGCGATGGACGAGTGGAATACCAGTCACCATAACGCCTCGGGGCTCGTAGAGCGGGTAAAGGCCAGTCCGTACGATGAGGACAAGGCCGCCAGCGAAACCATCGCGTTTCTCGACCAGTGGGTTACGCGCAATTCCTCGCCGATGTGTGGCAATTCGATTTGCCAGGATCGTCGCTTTATGGCTCGCCACCTGCCTGAACTTGAGGCCTGGTTTCACTATCGTAATCTCGATGTCAGTACCTTGAAAATATTAATGCAACGCTGGCGCTCCGATCTCGAGGCCGGCTTCACCAAGGCCGGAACGCATCAGGCCCTGGACGATATAAGGGAGTCTATCCAGGAGATGCGTTACTACCGGGAGCACTTCCTGCGTCTGGACTAATTATTGTTTTGACTAATTTACGCATTTTCCCCCGCCGATTTTCTCTGTAAACTATTTTGCGCAAAGGACGTGCGGGGTAGGGAAGCGCCCGTCGTAACGATTGACGCCCCAGGGCGCTGACGCTTAAGGAAAAGTGCTATGAGTCGATCTGAGTCAGCTATGGAAGAAAAGGAAAAATCCTCCGGATCGTTCATGCGCGAGCTGCGGCGGCGCAAAGTGGTCCGAACCCTTATACTCTATATCCTTGTATGTTGGGGCGCCTTGCAGGTCGGCGATATCCTCTTCCCGGCGCTGGGCTTCGATCCGGATGTGGCCTCTCGTAATTTTCTTTACCTGGCGATCCTCGGGTTTCCGGTAACGTTTGCACTGGCCTGGTTTTTTCAGATAACCCCGCATGGCATTGTTCGCACCAGCTCATTTGTAGAGCGCAGGGTGCTGTCTAATGTGCCACCGATGAATGACCGCCGCAGCGATGGGGTCAGTACCTATTTCCGCAAAGGCGATACAACGGGTGAATATATCTGGAGCCTTACCGCCGAGACGGGGCCACTCGCCGGGTTAAGCTTCGGCCTGGGTGGCCCGTTTGTGCTCGGGCGGGCTCTGGAAAGTGATATAGCGGTGGTCAGTCCGCACGTGTCGCGTCAACATGCCCGGTTCGAGGTAGTGGACGAGCAGCTTTACGTCGAAGACCTTGGCTCATCGAATGGGACTGTGGTCAACGGCCGCGCGATTGATGGCAGGCAGCCACTGCGCCACGAGGACGAAATTCGTTTCCACGATATTATCTTCAAGGTGTCCGAGGCCTTCTCGAGGCCGCGCCGAGAAATGGATGCAATGAATCAGACCACGTTCATCCAGGCGGTCGATCTTGAAAAAGACCTGCAGAACAACAAGGCCGATTAGACCGCGGCGCTTGCGCCCGCGTTAGAGAATCCACCAGATGGCCAGTGCCATCATCACCCCAGCCAGCAGTATGATTTTGCCGTTGTGACTGACCGGTTCAGCTGCTGCTGAGATCGATGGCAGCTCCTGGGTGGTTTGCAGATCGGGTCGGCTGTCGTCAGCCATGACGATTGTGGTCTCTTCCGGTGAACCCACGACCACTATGGTGACATTGTCGTGTCCGCCGGCGCCCAGTGCGGCATTTTGCAAGGCCTCCACCTGAGCCTGGTTGGTGTGTTGGTGCTTCATGATGCCGGCCATGGCGACTGTGGACACACCGTCAGACAGGCCGTCACTACACAGAATAATCTGCTGGCCCGGCTGTAGTGTCCCGGTGATACGTTCGGGTTTCAGGTTTACGGTCTCGGACACGCCCAGTGATTGGGTCAGGACATGGCGATCAGGGTGCTTGGCGGCCTGCTCGCGAGTCAGAATACCGGCTGCCACCAGTTCGCTGACCGGATTGTGGTCTCGGCTCAATTGCCTGACCGCACCATCGTAAAGATAGGCTCGGCTGTCGCCCACCCAGGCGATCTCATACTCGTTGCCGTCCAGGCGCAGGGCTACCACGGTCGAACCCATATTACTGCCGGTGTCCCGTGATTTGATCTCTGCCAGCACGGCCTCGTGAGCGCGGGTAATGGCATCGATCAGGCTTTTGCCTGCAGCGACATCGTCCCTGATGGTTGTTCTGACGATATCGGATGCTACTTCGCCATGGGCGTGACCGCCAACGCCGTCCGCTACCAACCAGAGGCCCAGCTCGGGGTTGGCGTCGTAACAGTCCTCGTTGTGATCTCTCACCAGCCCCTGGTGGGTACTGGCGGCAAACTGGGTCATTTCTGTATCCATTTATATGGCGTTATTGGGCACTATTCTAACGCAAATTCCACCAGCTTAGTGTTCGACACCGTGCTGAAACAGTGCCCAGTTCACATGTTCGACAACTAAATCCGAGGAAATGCCGCGGCGCGCTTGCAAAGCTGCGATAACCCGTTCTGAGCGCGGTGCGTTGCCCAGGGCAATGGCAAGGTTGCGCAGCCAGCGTTCGTGGCCGATGCGTCGTATTGCCGAACCCTCGGTGCGTGCCAGCCAGGTGTCTTCGTCCCACAGGAAAAGGTCAACCAGATCTGCATCGGCGAGCCCGTGGCGAGGGCTGAAGTCGGTCTCGGTGGTGTGCCGGGCAAACTTGTTCCATGGGCAGACCAGTTGGCAGTCATCGCAGCCAAATATCCTGTTGCCCATGAGCGGCCGCAGCTCCGGGTCGATACTGCCCTTGTGTTCAATGGTCAGGTAGGAAATGCAGCGCCGGGCATCCAGCTGAAAGGGTCCGGTAAAGGCCTGGGTGGGGCAGATGTCGAGACAGGCGGTGCAGCTGCCGCAGTGCTTGGAGGTCTGCGGTTCATCGGCTGGTAGTGGCAGATCGGTGTAGATTTCCCCCAGGAAGAACCAGGAACCGGCGTTTTCGTTGATCAGCATGGTGTTTTTGGCTATCCAGCCCATACCGGCGCGCTCGGCGATAGCCCGTTCGAGGACCGGTGCACTGTCGACAAAGGCCCGGTAGTTGCCACCGCCGGCCTCAGCTTCGATACGGCGGGCCAGGGTAGCCAGCCGTTTGCGGACAAGCTTGTGGTAATCGCGGCCCAGGGTATAACGGGATATATAGGCCTTGTCCGGCGATTCCAGTATCTGCATCGGCTTTGTATCGTCGGCCAGGTAATCCATGCGCAGGGACAGTACGCGGCAGGTACCTGGAATCAGCTCGGCCGGTCGTGAGCGTTTGCTACCGTGGTTTGCCATGTAGTCCATGCTGCCGTGGTATCCCGCGTCCAGCCATTTCTGCAGGTAGTCTTCGTGTTCGCCAAGATCGATATCACTGATGCCCAGTTCCTGGAATCCCAGCTCCTTGGCCCAGCCGCGTATGCTCGCTGCAAGGTCCTGGGGCGGTGCGGTATTTGGTGGGCTGGTCATCGGGCTGCGCGCGGCTCCGGGGAAAGCGTATAATTCTGGCATAGTTTGACCGTCGACGGTGTACAAGGAAGCCACATCACTATGGATTATTCACCCATGGAGCCACTTTACAGCGCCGCCCAGACCCGCGCGCTGGATGCGGCCGCTATCGATACACATGGTATTCCCGGTATTACGCTGATGGCGCGCGCCGCCCAGGCCACCTTCGACTGCCTCATCACGGTGTGGCCCGAGCCGGATCACGTGCAGGTGCTGTGTGGCACGGGCAATAACGGCGGCGACGGTTTTTTGCTGGCCGATATTGCCCACAAGCGCGGCATTGGCGTGACTGTCTGGCAGTTGGGCGATCCTGCCAAAGTCAGCGGTGACGCGGCCTTGGCCCGGGAGCAGGCCCTGGCCAATGGGGTCGCTATAGAGGCTTACGAACCCGGCGCGCTGCTGCGCTACGGGATAGTGGTCGACGCGATGCTCGGCACCGGGCTTGGGGGTGATGTACGTGCGCCTTATAACGAGGCCATTGCAGAGGTAAACCACCTCGATATGCCGGTGTTGGCTGTCGATATACCCTCGGGGCTTTGTTCCGATACCGGTCGAGTGCTGGGTGATGCGGTGCGCGCCGACGTCACGGTGAGTTTTATCGGTTTGAAAAAGGGGCTGTATACCGCGGCCGGCCCTGATCATGCTGGCGAGATTGAGTTCTCCAGCCTCGGTGTACCCGCTGCAGTCTACGAGGCGGTGCCCCGGGAGGTTTGTCTGCTCGACCTGGCAACGTTGTTGGAGCAGTTTCCGATCAGGCCGGCGCAATCGCACAAGGGGTCCTACGGCACGGTGTTGGTGGTTGGTGGTGACCATGGGATGGCGGGCGCGGCCTCGCTTGCCGGTGAGGCGGCCCTGCGCAGTGGTGCCGGCCTGGTTCGGGTGGCCACCCGTCCGGAGCATGTTGCGGCATTGGTTGCGCGTACCCCTGAATTGATGGCCCGGGGCGTGTCCTCCGGCCTGGAGTTGATGCCTCTGGTCGATGCCGCCGATGTACTGGTGGTAGGTCCGGGGCTGGGACTGTCACCGTGGTCTGAGCAATTGCTGCAGGTGGCGGCCGAGAGCGGCAAACCCATGGTGCTCGACGCCGACGGCCTCAACCTGCTAGCGCAGGGCAGGGTGGTGGCACAGGCGGCGCGTGATAACTGGCTGTTGACCCCACACCCCGGGGAGGCGGCGAGGTTGCTGGCCAGCAATAATGCCGATGTGCAGGCCGACCGGTTTGCCGCCGCGGCGCTCCTCCAGCAGCGCTTTGGTGGTGTGGTGGTACTCAAGGGCAATGGCACGCTTGTTGCCGATGGCCACGTGCTAAAGCTGAGCGACTATGGCAATCCGGGTATGGCCAGTGGTGGCATGGGCGATGTGCTTAGCGGGGTGCTGGGCGGGTTGTTAGCGCAGGGTTTGAGCCTTGCCGATAGCGCGGCACTGGGCGTCTGTGTACACGGGGCCGCCGCCGATATTGCCGCCGAAGAGGGCCAGCGCGGTCTGGCGGCTTCCGATCTGATCGCCCCGCTGCGTTCTTTGCTGGGTTGAGCAATGAAGGAAGTCCACCGCATCGCCGAAAACGAAGAGGCTATGGTCGCCCTGGGGTCTCTGCTGGCCAGCGCGTTATCCGGTGGCCTGGTAATCTACCTCCGCGGCGACCTGGGCATGGGTAAAACGACACTGTGCCGGGGAATTATTCAGTCTCTCGGCCACCAGGGTGCGGTGAAGAGTCCGACCTATACCCTGATCGAGCCCTACCAGCTCCAAACGCTGTCGATTAACCATTTTGATCTCTATCGGCTGGCCGACCCGGAGGAACTCGAGTTCATGGGAATAAGAGACTATTTCGGTGCCGACAATGTCGCTCTGGTGGAGTGGCCGGAGCGCGGTAAAGGAATTTTGCCCCCTGCCGATTTAGTGATTACCATAGAGCGAGAGGGAGACGGCCGTAAGCTGGAGCTCAGCGCCGAGACGGCAGCGGGGACTGACGTGTTGGCCGCGCTGGCATAGCCGGCCTGAAATCCCTGACCAACAATAATGGCGACGCTGCGCCATGCGGGGCAGGAGTGACATGAACAGGGTTTTCCGGATCTGTGTGATCCTGGTATGCGCGTTGGCACCTGCGGTGTGGGCGGCGGAAGTCCATGATGTTCGCCTGTGGCGCGCCCCCGACCATACCCGTATCGTCTTCGACCTCACCAGCCCGGCCAGTCACAAGCT
>CALJFL010000124.1 GCA_938074135.1 uncultured Halieaceae bacterium
GGCTCCTCTTCTGCCTCGCCCCCCTCTTTGGCAAACTTGATCTTAAGCCGCACATTATTCGGTGAATCGGCATTCCGTAAGGCCTCATCCTCGGTGATCAGTCCCTCGTGATAGAGCTCGAACAACGCGCCATCGAATGTCTTCATCCCGAGGTTTTCGGATTTCTCCATCACTTCCTTGATGCCGTCGATATCGCCCTTGAGGATAAGGTCTGCAATCATGGGCGTACCCAACAGTATCTCGATCGCTGCACAGCGCTTGCCATCGACAGTGGGAATGAGGCGCTGGGACACGAAGCATTGAATATTCAGCGACAGGTCCATCAGTAACTGGGCGCGGCGTTCTTCCGGGAAAAAGTTAATGATGCGATCAAGGGCCTGGTTGGCGTTGTTGGCGTGCAGGGTCGAAATACACAGGTGACCGGTTTCGGCAAAAGCGATCGCATGTTCCATCGTCTCCCGGTCGCGGATCTCACCAATGAGGATGACATCGGGCGCCTGCCGCAGGGTATTCTTCAGCGCGTTATGCCAACTGCGGGTATCAACACCAACCTCGCGCTGGTTGATGATCGACTTCTTGTGGTTGTGCACGTACTCCACCGGGTCCTCGATGGTCACGATGTGCCCGCTGCTGTTGCTGTTGCGATAGTCGATCAGCGCCGCCAGGGAGGTCGATTTACCGGAGCCGGTGGCACCAACGAACAGCACCAGGCCGCGCTTGCGCATAACCACATCGGTAAGGATTTCCGGCAACCTTAAATCCTGCCAGTTGGGTATTTCCGCGACAATATTACGCGCCACGATCGCTACTTCATTGCGCTGCAGAAAAATATTCACCCGAAAACGGCCAAACCCGGCGATCGACATGGCCAGGTTCATTTCCAGTTCCTGTTCAAATTCGGCAGTCTGGGTGTCATCCATGATCTCGTAGGCGATCTCCTTGATATCGCCGGGCTTCATGATCTCGCTGTCAATAGGTTTCAGTTGCCCCTGAAACTTGGCGCAGGGCGGAGCTCCGGTGCTGAGATAGAGGTCTGACCCGTTTTCGGAGGCCAGGGTTTTAAGCCACTCTGTTATGCGCAAGACGATCTCTCCCTGATTGGGCCGCCACCCATCCCCGGTGCGGCCGCTCTTGGAACTGCAATGACTCATAAAAAAAAATGCAAGCCTGCCGGTCAACTGCAACCGGCCATCAACGTCTTACTCTAGCAGCTTGTGTTCTGCGGGCAATACCTGCCACCCGGGAATCTTGCTTTTCCCGCACTTAGCACTGTTGCGATACCCCATGGCTTGCGGAAATTAAGTTGCCCATTGGAATAAATACGCAGACAACTATCGCTGTGATACCTACCTGTGCCTATGGTCACCCCCGTGCAGCTGACCTAGACTGTCAGGAAGCATCCCGCCGCAACAGGACCGACACCTTGGAAAAAGAACGCCCCACTCCCCTGATCGACGATCTGGACGGCACGCGCAAAAAGCTCGAGGGCTGGTTCGAGCAACGCATGGGCCATCCAGTGAGCATCAGCGAACTGAATATCCCGGAAAGTACCGGAATGTCCAATGTCACCCTGTTGTTCGATATCAACTGGCAGGACGGCGATGGATCACATCGTCAGGCTTGCGTGGGCCGCCTGCAACCGGAGATCCAGCGACCGGTATTTCCGGGCTATGACCTGAGTTTGCAGTATGAGGTAATGGACAGCATCGGCCGCCACAGCGATATTCCGGTGCCACAATTACTGGGTCTCGAGACCGATAAGGGCCTGCTTGGCGTCCAGTTCTACATCATGAAACACACTGCCGGGCGCATACCCACCGACATTCCTCCCTACAATATGGACGGCTGGATGATGCACGAAACCAGCGAGTCACAGCGCGAAACAATGTGGTATGCGGCGATAGATACCATGGCCCGTTTCCATCGCCTGGATTTTCGCGAACTCGGTTTTGGCCGGCTGGCAGATCCCGCGAAGAGCCCACTGCAACAGCAACTGGACTACTGGCAGGACTACCACGACTGGTCTTTGGAGGGTGACTCACACACGGTATGCTCCAGCGCGCTGGCCTGGCTCCAGGCCAACCAACCGGGCGAAGAACACACGTCCCTGTGTTGGGGAGATGCCCGCCTCGCCAACATCATATTCAATGAATCACTGGACGGGGTTGCGGCGGTACTCGACTGGGAGATGGCCGTACTGGGCAACCCGGTGCAGGACATCGCCTGGTTCAACTACCTCGATGCCACCTTTGCGGACGGTCTGGGCATGCCAAGGCTGGCCGGCCTACCCTCTTACGAGGACAGCCTGGCTCGCTGGCAGGCCGGGTCGGGACAGAGCATCGAGCACTACGACTACTACACGGTATTCGCAGGGCTGCGCTTCGGGCTGATCCTGTCGCGCATCATGTTCGCCAGCGGTCAGGAACAGGAAGTCCAGGGTAACTTTGCGGTCCAGATGCTGCAGCGTACACTCGACGAAAAAACCTAGAAACGGTCCTTGACCGTTATCAGGAACTGCACGTCGTCAACATCGTCGTCATGCATAAAAGGAAAAGCCAGGTCGATGTGCATCACGCTGCCTTTCTCTGCGCGACTCGAATTCAGCCGCAATCCTATCCCTGCGTTGGCCAGCACATCACCGTTAGAGCCATTATCGCGCCCTCCAAACCAGGCCCTGCCGACATCAAAAAAGGCCGCATAACCAACCCTCACCAGGCGGAAGGGGTGCCAGTTGGAGTAATACCGTTGCTCCAGGTTGAACACGAAGGCGCGATCGCCAACCTGATAATTGCGGTCGTACCCGCGCAGACCATTACTGCCACCCAGAGTCAGCTGGTTATCCAGGGTCAGTCCGTCGGTATATTCAAGTCGTAACCCACCGAAGAGGGCCCATTTTTCTGCCTGCCGCAGGTGATAACGGGTTTCCGTCGTCCACCAGAGGTTCTCAAATTCCTCATCGTCGACATTCCAAAAACCGGTAATTGCGGTATCCACCACCCACAGTTGGCGGTCATCAACCTTCAGGGTATTGCCGTAGCTCCCTTCCAGCGCGACCTGGTCGCGGCTCGCGCCGATACCCTCACCGGACCAACCCAGTGCCCAGCGATAGCGCTCGCCGGTGTAAACATCCTCGGTTCTGCCCAGGTAATTGACGTTGTGTAACTCGGTGAACTCGTCCTCGATAGACTCGTAACCAATAAACGGGTAGCTCTGCTCGCGATCCTCGGGCAACTGTATTGGCGGGATATCAGAATCACTGAAACTGAACTGGTGGTCGGCATAGTTGTAGCCAAACAGCCAACGCCCGACCTGTCGGTCTACCCGGGTTTCGCCAGCCCAGCCACCAAAGATTCTGAACTGATCGATCTGGTGATCGAATTCGGCAACTTCGTCACCCCGAAACCATACTTTTTCTTCCAACTCCTGCTGCAGAATAGCGGTTCCTGCAGACCACTTTTCGTAAATGGAGAAAAATGGGCGATTTAATCGCAGGTGGCGATCGTAGCCATCATCGTTTTCAGTCCAGGACAGACGCATTTGCCAACGGCTGCCGAACAGTGACGGGTCGGCATAGACCATATTTGTACCCGAGCGCTCCTCGTCACTCTCATAGCGAATCACCACCTGTTTACCGGTTCCCAGGAAATTGGTGTCGCGAAAACCCACTGTGTAATCACTGGCCCCGCCGCTGAGGTTGAAAGATAGCAGCGGGGTAAAGGTCCAGATGTCCCGGGTAATCACCTCAAGGTCGACGGTGTCGCCACACCAGCGCCACGGCCTGACCGCGGCATCGTAGATAAACTTCAGGTCCCGCAGCAAGCGCTCCGCCTCGCGGACCCTGGCCAGGTCAAACGGGTCACCCTCAGCCACCAGTAAGTGATCCCGAATCACCCACTCCCGGGTCACACTGTGAAAATCATTGGCCCAGCGATACAGGCGCCCGGATTCCTTGGGATCTTCGCGGTCGAAAACGGAGAAGCGACGAACGGTAATGCTGCCTATTCTGGACGTTGCGGGGATCGCCTCACCCAGCGCCTCGTGGTCTGCTGAAGGCAGGAAACGAAAACTGTCGCTATCGGGCTGGGCAGGTACTTCCACACAGCCCCCAACCGACGGCAATGGATCTGGCTCCGCAACCGCAGGCCACGTGCTAAAGCAAAATATCAGGGCCAGGCCTGTCACCAGCAGGCAGCAACCAAACGCCCCACCACCTGGTGACAGACACCACCGCGCCGACCAATGACAGGTGCTGTCCATATCCCAAAGATAGACCTCCGCCAGCCTAGACACAACTGCGCTGCCTGTACTCCGTGCGACAGTGCATATAAACTTGCACCCCACTTTTTAGCGCGACCTGTCTGCTGTTGCAGACCCCGCAGCTACGACAAGGAGCGCCGTTTGTCATCGCAATTGCAACGAAACCTGAGAGCACTGGCCGGACCTGAAAATCGTCTGCTGCTCAAGGCTATCAATCGCGGCATCGAAAAAGAGAGCCTGCGTATTACGCCGGAGGGCAAGCTGGCTCAAACTCCACACCCGGCGGCACTGGGTTCAGCCCTGACCCACAGCTCGATAACTACCGACTATTCCGAGGCCCTGCTGGAGTTCATTACACCGGTGGACCCCAGCATTGAAAACAGCCTGGAAACACTGGCGGACATTCACAGCTACGTTTACCAGCAGCTTGACGATGAAATCCTGTGGTCAGCCAGCATGCCCTGCGTGGTGAGCGGCGAGGAGAGTATCCCGGTGGCGCGCTACGGCAGCTCGAACGTGGCCCGCATGAAAACCGTCTATCGCTACGGACTGGGCCACCGCTACGGCCGCCTGATGCAGGCGATAGCCGGTATTCACTACAATTTTTCCATGCCCGATGCCTACTGGCAGGACGCCTGGGCTGCCGACGGCAGCAAGGGTGAACTAAAGGACTACATTACCGATCGCTACCTCGGGCTTATCCGAAATTTCCATCGCTACTCCTGGCTGTTGATCTACCTGTATGGTGCCTCACCGGCAGTCTGCGCCAGCTTCCTGCGCGGGCGTGACAACCATGGCCTGATACCCTTTGATGAAAAAGGTCGCAGCCTGCATCTCCCCTACGGCACGGCGCTGCGCATGGGCGACCTGGGCTACAGCAGCGATGCCCAGAAGAGCCTCAACGTGTGCTACAACTCGCTGGACAATTACATGCATGCGCTGGCTGCCGCCATCGTCACTCCGCACCCAGACTACAGTGCTTTCAAGAGCGGACAGGACGGGCAGTATGAGCAGTTGAACGACAGCCTGCTGCAGATCGAAAACGAGTTTTATAGCCCCATCCGGCCCAAGCGCGTCGCCCGCTCAGGCGAAACCCCCCTTAGCGCCCTGCGCCGCGGTGGCATCGAATATATCGAGGTCCGCTGTGTCGATGTCAGCCCATTTACACCCGTGGGGCTGGACGGCGAGCAAATCCGCTCCATGGACAGCTTTTTACTGTACTGCCTGTTGCAGGAAAGCCCCCCCTGCGATGAGGCTGAGCAGGCCATGCTGGCAGCCAACCTGGAGGCGGTGGTCAATCGTGGCCGGGAGCCTGACCTGCAGTTGGAAACAATGGCCGGCCCGCTACCCATGAAACGGTTGGCGCACGGGCTACTTGAAAAGCTTGAAGATGTTGCTTCCCTGCTCGACGAGGCCCATGGCGGTGACGAGTACCAGCGGGCACTACTGGCTCAACGAGAAAAGGTCGATGATCCCGAGACCACCCCGTCGGCACGGGTCCTGCGGGAGATGCGCGAGAAAGACCTGCCCTTCTTTCGGTTGGCCATGTCCTATAGCCAGCAATGGGGAGAGCACTTCCGCTCGCGCGAACTGAGCGCTGACACCCAGGCTCGCTTTGAAGAAGAAGCCAGGCAATCACTGCAGCTACAGCAAGAACTGGAGGCCGCTGAAGATATCAGCTTCGAAACCTACCTGACGCGTTTCTACGACCAGTACAAGGCACTGCAGCCCGCCGCAGAATGAATTTTCTCGCTCACTTCCAACTGGCCTGGCCCGATGAGGGGCTGGTGCTGGGCGCGCTGGAAGGAGACTATTACAAAGGCCCGCTGGGCAGCGAGCTACCCGGTGACCTCGCCCGCGGCGTACGCCTGCACCGTGCCATTGACGCCTATACCGATAATCATGCAGCGGTGGCGCAGTTGCGACGTGGCTTTCCTTCTGGCCTGCGGCGCTACGCCGGCATTCTCATCGACCTCGGATTCGACCATTACCTGACGCAGCATTGGCACTCTTTCAGTAGCGCCAGCTTGCCGGAATTCAATCGCGAAGTACTGCGCACGCTAACCGGTGGCAGCGATCACCTCAGCGCCGGCTCAAGGCAAATGCTGGCGCGGCTGGACGAGTACGATATTCTCAACTGTTACCACGAGTGGCAGGCCGTAACCGGTAGCGCCGAGCGCATCGGCGAGCGCTTTCGCCGCGGCAACCCGCTGGTGGCCATAGAGCAGGATATGGAACCCCTGCGAGAGGGCATGGAAGACGCCTTTCTCGAGTTTTATCCGCAACTGCAGGAATTTGTTGCCACTTGGCGAGCCGATTGAACCATTTGCTTGATCCGACATCGAAATTTGCACTGGCGACCAAAACTCTCTAAGTTACGCGCCTCCACAAAACCTGACACAGCAAGGAATCGCAGCGATGCTAACTACCCTGAACCCGCGCCTGGTCTTCCTCGGTATCGCTGCTGTGGCCGCCATCTCGATGGCTTTTGCCTACTACCTGGAGCACCAGTTGGAGCTGGCCCCGTGCCCGCTGTGTATGACCCAACGCGCCTTTGTCGTATTGACCGGGGTGATCGCCTTGCTGGCCGCACTGCACAATCCCGCTGGCTGGGGCCGTCGCCTCTACGGCGGCTTATGTGCACTGGCCGCTGTCACCGGCGGCGCGGTAGCGGCCCGCCACGTCTGGTTGCAGCACCTGCCCGAAGATGAGGTACCTGCCTGTGGTCCCAGCCTGGAGTACATGCTGGAAACCCTGCCGTTCAGCGAAACACTCAGCCTGGTAATGATGGGCGACGGCAACTGTGCCGAGACCGTCTGGACCCTCTTTGGCTTCAGCATCCCGGAACAGACCCTGGCGTTATTCGCCGTACTGATAGCGGTTAGTGTCTGGCAGACCCTGCGTCGCTGAAGCACGCTTGCCGCCACCCGGAGCCGCCCTTATAGTGGGCGGAACTTAAAGCTATTCAAGGCAAGACCCATGCCCAGCCGGCAATCCGATCCCCTGCAGCAGTTCGCCCTGGTCGACGAGCTGCTGACCCGCTGGCTACGCGAGCGTCGCGCATTGCTGGCAAGCTATACCGGCATCGTTGTCACACTCGACAGCAACCCAACGCCAGAGGCACTGCAGAAGCGGCAGCAGACTTTCTGCGAGCTGCTGGTCGATTACATTTCAGGTGGACACTTCGAGGTTTTTCACGAGCTGATTGACGAGGCTGAATTTTTCGGCGATGGCAGCAACGAGCTGGCTATCACCCTGATGCCGGCCATTGCCGATACCACAGAAGTAATTATGGCTTACGAGGAAAAATACGGCAGTGGTGACACTTTCCCGGATACGCTGGAACGTGACCTGTCAGTTTTGGGGGAATTACTGGAATCGCGATTTGTGTTGGAAGACCAGCTGATCGCCGGCCTTCACAACACCCATCGACGCCAGGC
>CALJFL010000125.1 GCA_938074135.1 uncultured Halieaceae bacterium
GCCTTGGCCTGGTCGCGGTCCTGCCAGAGGGTGGCGATCATCTCCGGCAGGATATGACCGTCACGGGCAAAGCGCGATTCGAGAAAGCCGGGTACCGTCTGCGCCTCATCCAGCTCCCCCGAGACCCCGAGCGCCAGACCCAGCGGATCTATACAGAAGGTGCGGATAATACTGGGATACAGGCTCTTGAAGTCGAGTACCAACACGTGGTCGTAGATCCCCGGTTGCGAATCCAGCACAAAGCCACCGGGGCTGCCGGCTTGATCGGTGCGGGCATTGGGCGCCACATAGCCGCGGCGGTGCAGGCGCGGCAGATAAAGATTGTCAAAGGAGGCCACTGATCCGCCCAGCCGGTCGATATTGAGGCCGGTCATCGCGCTGCGCGCCAAAGCAAAGTCCAACAGCGAGGTATGGGCGAAAATGTCCGACACCAGCTCGCAGTCTTTCAGGTTATAGGCCGCGAGACTGGTCTTGTCGGTCTGGAAGAGCTCGGTGATTTCCCGCCCCCGCTCGCTACCATGCAGCAACTTACCTTCACCGAGCAGTTGGCGGGAGACATTCTCCAGCGAAAAACTCTCGAAGCGGTAGAACGCCGCACGCAGTAACTCAATACCATCCAGCAACACCCGACCCGGCAGTTGCGCCGTGCGCCGGTCACCGTCGTCGTCGAGCTCTCGCCAGTGCACCGACCGCTGCTCCCTGCCCAGAGTCAGCTCGATACCCAGTTGATCTGCCACCCGCTGCAGGTACCAGGCGTCAAAATTCACCACGTTCCAGCCAATCAATACATCCGGGTCATAATCGCGCAGCCACACCAGAAAGGCCTGCAACACCTCAGCCTGTGACTGGCAGCTGACCACATAGTCCTGGCTGGCACCCTCCCCCAACATAAAGACCCGCCGCTCCTCGGCGCCGTCGGGGGCAACCGCATGCAGGCCGATAGAATAGAGCTGGACGCCTTGCAGGGCGGTCTCGATATCGAAGGACACCACCTTCAGTGGTGGACAATAGCTGGCTGAGCGCATCGCCGGCTGACTCATGGCCCGGTACTGGCCTCGACTGTCGATCTCGCCGGCAAGCTCGGCGCTGCCGGTGATGAAGCGCTCCATCAGGTAACGCTCTGCCGGGTTGATGTCCGCTTCCAGTGGCTCGCAGCCCAGCTCACGAAGCCGGTCAGCGCACTGCCGAGCCTGCCGATAGCCGGAGAAGTAAAGCCCCTGTACCGGACTCATGTCGAAGGCCCTCAGCTGCACCGGCTTCAACTCGATACCGCGCTCGCGCTGCAGAACCGGTTGGGCCAACGCCAGCTCTCCCTCCCGGAGGAAGAAGACCGCCCGCTCGCCGTGCACGGTAGTTCTGAGCGGGCCCTGATCGGTCGCCCACCAATATTCCAGCTCAACCCCGTCGCGGCCATCGCGCCAGTTGCGGGTCAGCAAAAATCCCTTGATTGGCTGTGCGGCCAAACATTACCTCCGCCCTGTACTATCCTTTGCCGGCGCTGTGGCTTAAGCTATTGCCCCCGGAAAACCGTTCGACATGCACCCTGGTTGAGGTACAACATCGCATGAAAAAGCCCGTCATCAAACAGGATCCCTTGTACCAGTTGCTGCGCAATGAGGATATCAAGAGCTTCAATGAACAGCGCGACAAGCTCGACAGTAGCGAGCTCAGAAGTGGGGACTATCGTGGCCGGGATCTGCGCAATATGAACGCCGACGGTCTCGATTTCAGCGATTCCTATTTCCGCAACGCCGATCTTAGCGGCATCGATTTTCGCAACACCAACCTGGAAGGTGCCAGTCTGCTGGACGCCAAACTCTCGGGTACTTACTTTCCCGAGGAGATCAGCGCCACCGAAATACGGCTGTCACTGGATACCGGCACCCGCCTGCGCTACAACCGGACCTGATTCCTAGCCCTGTGACAACAGGTCCCGCAGGTCGACGATCGCGGCATTGGCACGACTGATAAACGAAGCCATCACCAGCGAGTGGTTGGCCAGCATCCCAAAGCCTGTCCCATTGAGAATCATCGGGCTCCACACGGTCTCCTGGGTGCCCTCCAGTTCGCGGATAATCTGGGTCATGCTGACCTCGGCATTCTTGTCCTTGAGCACATCGCCAAAGTCGACCTGCGCCGCTTTCAGGAAATGAATGAGCGCCCAGGCCGTACCGCGCGCCTCGAAAAATACATCGTCGATTTCTGTCCAGGGTGTGCGCACCAGCATTTCACCCGGGGCACTGGTTGATTGGGTGGCGCTCTGGTCACCGGCCAGGTCAGTATTGACCCGATGCTGGCCGACACTGGCGCTTAGCCTCTGCGACAGGCTGCCGAGGCGGATGTCCACGGTCGACAACCAGTAGCGAAGATTATCCGCGCGGGCGTAGAACTGGGCATCCGAGGCATTTACGTCGGACAGGCGGCGAGAATAACTGCGCAGGTACTTCAGGCCGGTACGGTACTCCGACTCCGAGGCGGGCAGCACCCAGCTGTCAGACTGAAAATTCAACCGTGGTTCCGCCATGGCCAGATCCGGGTCTTCGGTGGACTGCGATTGCGAGCGGCTGTGCACCTCGCGCATGGCCCGGGCCAGGTCCCGCGACTGTATCAGAACGCCATATTCCCAGTTGGGGATATTGTCCAGCCACAGGCCGGGTGGAAAACGGTCGTTGTGCAAGAAACCACCGGGCTTTTCCAGCAGGGTTTCCATCACCCCCATCAGGGCAGCGGTCGTCACTGAACCGGTCACCACACTACCGCCATCTTCAGCGGCATAGACCGCAGCGCGGTCCTGCACATCGAAGCGCGCCGGGGCAAAGCTCCAGTAAATGCCGATCAACACCGCTACCAGCAGGTAGACCAGCAGCACGGTGACCGCCCATTTAAACCAGTTACCGTCCGGCAAATAGTCGTCGGTCAGGTCACGCAGCCTGTTCAATCCGCCGCTGCCAGCTGTTGGGTTATTCATAGTCGGTATCCCGTTAGTGATGCTGGTGGTTGTGTTTGTCGGCACCATCGCCGCGCCGCACCGGGGCGTCGATACAGGCCGGTTCGCCCTCGGCCAGGGTCAGGCACACTCGCAGGCTTTCACCCGCACTGGGCATGCGCTCCAGATCGAGCAGCATCAAGTGCTTGCCGCCGGGGGCGAGGGCCAGGGTCTCGCCCGGGGCGAGAGTGACAGTCGGCAGCGACTCCATGCGCATATAGCCATCGACCATGACACTGTTGTGCAACTCAGCGCGGCCGGCGAGCTCAGCGCTGGCGCCATTGATCACAACGACAGCTGCCCCCTTGTTTACCACCGTCAAATAGGCCGCGGTGGTGCTCTGGGTTGGGGGCAAGGCGCGCACCCAGGCCTCACTGATCTCGAGATCGGCGGCGAGGGTCATGGGCGCCAATGCCGACGCCAGCAGCGCCGTCCATCGAATGTTCAATTTACATCTCCCGGTGTGAAACTAACGCCTGAGGCGGGCGTCTCAATACTATAACATTTGCCCGCGATTATACCGCGCCCCGTATTGGGGAGGTCGCCGGCTCACTGTTACACTACGGCCCAATCCCGCTGGGGAACCACTCTGTTAAGGAATACTATGCGCGCTTTGTTTGTCGCGATCTTGCTGCTGGTCAGTGCCATGGGCAATGCTCAGGGGCTAACGGCCGGCAGCGCTGGCAATAACCCGTTTGCCAGCATCGGCAACGAGCCGGAATTTCTCCCCGTTGAGGAGGCCTATCGACTGGCCATCGATTTACAGGAGAACGGCGAAGTAAGGCTGTACTGGCAGATCGCCGATGCCTACTACCTGTACCAGCACCGCTTTGGCTTTACCCTGACCGATGACGATGGCGTCATCGAGACACGGGTGCAGTTGCCGCCGGCGCTGGAGCGGACTGACGAGTATTTCGGCGAAGTCCGGGTCTACTACAACGAAGCAGATATCACCCTGACCCCCGAACGCGCGGCCCGGCAAGCGCGCCTGGAAGTGACCTCGCAGGGCTGCGCAGACGCGGGTTTATGCTATCCCCCACGTAAGCAAGTATTCACTCTGGACTTTGTCAGTGACACCGTCATCGAATCCGCGGCGACTCCCCGGTCCACAGTCGCGAATGCTGCACCGGCGGCAACCGCGTCT
>CALJFL010000126.1 GCA_938074135.1 uncultured Halieaceae bacterium
CCGCCTTTCCTGAAGACCTCCCTCTGGAGCTTTCCACAGCATGCTAATCCTGCCCGGTGCCCCGGCCCTGTCAGCTTTCCGTTTAGATAAGCTGACCCGGAAACTCACTGCTATCGACCACGGCATCCGCATCCTGCATACGCAGTACATCCATTTCGCCCACTGCAATGGCGAATTGGACGCTGGTGATCAGGCGATTCTCGACAGTTTGCTTGAATATGGCCCTGCCGTTGCGACCGATGCAGCCAGCAGTGCCCGACAAGAGGGAGAACTGCTGCTGGTGATACCACGGCCCGGCACCATCTCACCGTGGTCCAGTAAGGCCACAGATATCGCCCACAACTGCGGTTTGCAACAGGTCACCCGGCTGGAGCGAGGCACGGCCTACTATCTGGAACTGCCTGCGGCGCTGTCTGCCAAACACCGTCTGGAGGTCAGCGCGGCGGTGTACGACCGGATGACCGAAGCACTCGTCGATGATCTGTCAGCGGCCTCGGCGCTGTTTGAGATTGCCCAACCGGCGGCTATGGGCTCGGTGGATATCCTCGCCGGTGGTCGCGACGCGCTGGTGGCCGCCGATGGCAACCTCGGTCTTGCTCTGGCGGATGATGAAATCGATTACCTGGTGGAGAGCTTTACTGCGCTGGGCCGCAACCCCAACGATATCGAGCTGATGATGTTTGCCCAGGCCAACTCGGAGCATTGCCGGCACAAGATTTTTAACGCCAGCTGGACTATCGACGGTCAGGCGCAGAGTCATTCCCTGTTCAAGATGATTCGCAATACCCATGCCGTTGGCGGGGAGGGCGTATTGTCGGCTTACTCTGACAATGCGGCCGTGGTTGAAGGACATACCGCCGGGCGTTTCTACCCCGACCCCGATAGTGCGGAGTACGACTTTTCGCAGGAGCCGATACACCTGCTGATGAAGGTGGAGACACACAATCACCCCACCGCAATCGCGCCGCATCCCGGCGCAGGCACCGGGTCCGGTGGTGAAATCCGCGACGAGGGCGCGGTAGGACGCGGCTCCAAGCCCAAGGTGGGGCTGACCGGCTTCTCGGTCTCCAATCTGAATATTCCGGGCTACGGCCAGCCCTGGGAGATGCCTTACGGCAAGCCGGACCGGATTGTGTCGGCGCTGGATATCATGGTTGAGGGCCCGATTGGCGGGGCCGCCTTTAACAACGAGTTTGGCCGGCCCAACCTTTGCGGCTATTTCCGCAGCTTTGAGGCCGAGGCCCCGGGTGTCGAACGCAGTGAGGTTCGCGGTTATCACAAGCCGATCATGATTGCCGGGGGCTACGGCAATATCCGGGCTGAACATGTCGAGAAGGGTGACTTTGGCGCCGGTGCTCACCTGGTAGTTCTGGGTGGCCCGGCAATGCTGATTGGTCTGGGTGGTGGTGCTGCCTCGTCGATGGCCAGCGGTGCCAGCCACGAAGACCTGGACTTTGCCTCGGTGCAGCGCCAGAACCCTGAAATGGAGCGGCGTTGCCAGGAAGTTATAGACCGCTGTTGGCAGCTGGGTGAAGACAACCCCATCGCCTTTATTCATGACGTTGGCGCTGGTGGCTTGTCCAATGCCATGCCGGAACTGGTTAAGGATGGCGGCCGAGGCGGACGCTTTGAGCTACGTGCTGTGCCCAACGATGAGCCCGGGATGTCGCCGCTGGAGATATGGTGTAACGAATCCCAGGAGCGCTACGTCATGGCGGTAGAGTCAGCGAATCTGGCGCGCTTCCAGGCGATCTGTGCCCGAGAACGCTGCCCCAGCGCGGTGATTGGCGAGGCTACCGAAGAACTGCACCTGTCAGTCAGTGATAGCGAGTTTAATAACGCGCCGGTCGATCTGCCGATGTCGGTATTGTTCGGTAAAGCCCCTAAAATGCAGCGCGATGTCATTCGTCAGGCGATTGCCCACCGGGCACTGTCGCTGGCGCCGACGCCGGCAGAAGCTCTGGAGCGAGTGCTGCAGCTGCCGACCGTGGCCAGCAAGAACTTCCTGATCACCATTGGCGACCGTTCGGTAACGGGCATGGTGGTGCGCGACCAGATGGTCGGCCCCTGGCAGGTGCCGGTGGCTGATTGCGCTGTTACCACCGTCTCCTACGATAGTTTTGTCGGTGAGGCCATGGCGATCGGTGAGCGGACACCGCTGGCCCTGATTAGCGGCCCCGCCTCCGGGCGGATGGCGATCGCCGAGACGCTCACCAATATTTGTGCTGCGCCGATCGCCAGCATCAGTGATGTGCGCCTGTCTGCGAACTGGATGTGCGCCGCTGGTTACGGCGCAGAAGACGAGATCCTGTACGACACGGTGCACGCCGTGGGCATGGAGTTTTGTCCGGCGCTGGGCATCACCATCCCTGTGGGCAAGGATTCCATGTCCATGCGCACGACCTGGCGTGATGAAGACGAATCAAAAGCGGTGACGGCACCGGTATCCCTGATCGTATCCGGTTTTGCCCCGGTGACGGATGTGCGCCGGGCGGTAACCCCGCAGTTGCAACCGGACACCGATGCGGAACTGGTGCTGTTAGACCTGGGGCGCGGTGCCAATCGCCTCGGTGGGTCCGCACTGGCCCAGGTGTATGGCCAGTTGGGTGACAGCGTCCCCGATATCGACGAGCCCGCCGATTTGAAAGGCTTTTTTGACCTGGTTCAGGGCGCTCTCACCAGTCGTGCCGTGGTGGCGTACCACGATCGTTCTGATGGCGGCTTGGTGACCACGTTGCTGGAGATGGCTTTCGCTGGCCGCTGCGGGCTGCAGGTGGACCTCGCAGCCGTGCCCGGAGATAGTCTGGAGAAGCTGTTCAGTGAGGAGGCCGGGGCGGTCCTGCAGGTACCTGCCAAGGAAATTGCGGCGCTGGAGTCCCAGGCCGAAATGTTGGGGCTGTACCGCTGCCTGCACCGGATCGGCCGGGCCTGTGCCGGTGATGCCATAGAGATAAGCGACGGCGCAGACAAGCTGATTGACGATAGCCGGGCGCGGTTGCAGGCGCTGTGGGCAAGAACCAGCTACGAGGTGCAGGGTCTGCGCGATAACCCGGATTGTGCGGCTGAGGAATTTGCCCGCATCGGGCAGAAAGATCCTGGCCTGTCAGCACATTTGACCTTCGACCCCAGCGAGGATATTACCGCGCCGTTTATTGCCACGGGCGCTAAACCCAAGGTGGCCATACTGCGAGAGCAGGGCGTCAATGGCCATGTTGAGATGGCCGCCGCGTTCCACCGCGCCGGCTTCACCCCCGTGGATGTTCACATGAGCGACATTCTGGGCGGTCGGCTTGGTCTGGAAACTTTCCAGGGGCTGGTGGCCTGTGGCGGGTTTTCCTATGGTGACGTGTTGGGTGCCGGGGAGGGCTGGGCGAAGAGTATCCGGTTCAATAGCGATGTGCGTGAGCAGTTTGCCGGCTTCTTCGGGCGCGGGGACACCTTTACCCTAGGCGTGTGTAACGGTTGCCAGATGGTGTCTACCCTCAAGGACCTGATTCCTGGCGCCGACCACTGGCCGCGTTTTGTGCGCAATCGCTCTGAACAGTTCGAGGCCCGCGCCACACTCGTGCAGATAGAAGACAGCCCATCGGTATTGTTGCAGGGCATGGCCGGGTCATATTTACCCATTGCCGTGGCTCACGGTGAGGGTCGCGCAGAGTTTGCCGATGATGCGACTCAGCAGGCATGCCTTGAAAGCGGCACAATTGCCCTTACCTATAGAGAGAACGACTTGCAGGTAGCGAACCGGTATCCTGCCAACCCGAACGGGTCGCCGGCAGGCATCGGAGGTCTGAGCAGTGCTGATGGCCGAGTCACTATCATGATGCCGCACCCGGAACGGGTTTATCGTACCGTTCAGAACTCCTGGCAACCGCCGGGGTGGGGCGAAGATGGTGGCTGG
>CALJFL010000127.1 GCA_938074135.1 uncultured Halieaceae bacterium
GTGACGTTTGGCCTGGGCTGGGGTGGTGCCTACACCATGCTGCAGCTGACGGTCATGAATACCTTTGGCTTGCGTGATGCGGGCAAGATACTTGGCACCATCACCATTCTGGACGCGATCGGGGGTGGGCTCGGCATCTGGTTGACCGGTGTTATGTATGATCGAACCGGTAGTTATGAACTACCGTTTATGATTTTTGCCGGTTTGGTGGGTTTTGCGCTTATCTGCTTTACCTCAGTGCGGCCGCCGAAAGCGGCGCAAGCCGGCCAGGTGTCGACGACTCCCTGACTTTGACCGTTGTTGTTTACTGCGCGGCTCTGAAGGCGGCCAGTATCTCTGCGGCGCTTGCGCTCCAGACTCCATCCTGTCCGGTGACGTAATCCAATACCTGTTCCAGCTTGCCGATGCGGTGTGGTTGACCCAGCATCCACGGGTGAATATTGAGCGCCAGTATTCGACCGCCGCCGTTGTCGGCCTCATTCCATAGATAGTCGCAGGCATCGCAAATCTGCTGCACGTAGGATGCTTCCGAGTGCAGGTTATTCATCAGGATAAAGCGGTCTTCCAGCTCCGTTGACAGGGGCATGGCCCACAGTGGCCCCTTGTCAGTGCGAAATTTATAGGGCATGTCATCATTGACCCAGTCGCTGAAATACTCGATGCCGTTGGCCGCGAGCAACTCGGGGGTTATCGGGCTTTCATTGCGCGAAGGGCTCAGCCAGCCGGTAACCTCCTGACCACTGAGTTCTCGTAGCGTGGTCAGTGATTTCTCGACCAGAGCGCGCTCTTCATCCTGGTCTTGCCCGCCATAGTGTGGCGCATCCATATGCCAGCCATGACAGCTGATCTCGTTACCCCGGTCCCTGAGTATGTGCATCAGGTAGGGGTTGCGCTCGGCCAGCGCACTGTTGACCGAAAATGTGGGGGTAACGCCATACCGTTCGAAGGCTTTCAGCAACCGGAAAATACCCACGCGGTTGCCGTAATCGCGCAGGGTAAAATGCCGCAGGTCCGGGTAGGGCATGGTCATGCCACCGGGCGGCGCAAAGGGTTTGCCCTGTTGGTCCAGCGGGAAGAACTGCAGGCAGACATTCACCCACACGGCGAGGCGCTTACCGCCCGGCCAGGTGACCGGTTTGCGGTCGCTGAGCATTGACCAGTCATAGCGGTCGTGGTCCATCCCGTAGCCGCGCCTGGGGTAATCGAGGAATTCCGGGTCCAGTGCCATAGCTACAATGCCCCCTTGGCTTCGATATCCGCCTGGGCGATATCGTAGTAATTGTCGATAAAGTAATCGGCAATTTCGCGCCCTGTGGTTACCCATACATCGGGGTGGCCGGTGATGTATTCCAGTGCTTCTTCAAAGGCGCGCATGCGGTGTGGGCAGCTGACCTGGTAGTTGTGGGTGGGGATGCACATCACCGTGCCGCTGTCGGCCCCCTCAAGATAGAGTCGATCAAAATTGTCTTTAAGGATCTGCCCGTAACGCCGTGGCTCGATCTTGTTGACGACATAGGCAATGGTGTCGTTCATCTCCAGCGAGTAGGGGATTGATACAAACCGCTTGCCGTTGCGCACCTTTACCGGGGTCGGTTGGTCGTCGTGGAACAGGTCGCAGGTGTAAGTGCCGCAGGCCTCGGCGAACAGGTCGATGGTGTGCTCCGAGTGTGACAAGGCTGGCGCAAGGTAGCCCGCGGGTTTGCTGCCAGTGTGTTTTTCGATGGTGGCCACTGAGTCGAGAATCATTTCCCGCTCCTGCTCTTCCGATAGCCCATAGGTGTAACGTGTGTTGTAAATGCCGTGGCTGAAAAACTCCCAGTTGCGCTCTGCGCACATTGCGATGATTTCGGGGTGATGGTCGCACAGGGCACTCGACAGTGAGATCGAACCTCGAACGCCATACTTATCGAGCAATTCCATCTGCCTGACGTGACCAACCCGGTTGCCGTAGTCGCGAATGCTGTAACCGGGCAGCGCGGGGTAGGGCTGTGGCCAGGCCTTGCGCTGCGGGTTCGCTGGCGGGTCCAGTTCATAGAACTCGATATTGGGCGCTACCCAAAAAGCCAGGCGCGCGCCGCCGGGCCAGCGTATCTTCGGCCGGTCATGGTAGGGCCAGTAATCGTACAGTCCGGGATCTTGCTTCATCGTTTTCCCTCGCGCCTGTTCAGGCCTATGGCTTTAGCCAGTCGAAGACTTCCTGGACATCGACGACATCGGCGTACTTGATGGCCAGGTCGGTGAGGTTGGCGAAGTGATAGCTTTCATGTTTGTCAGCGACGCACTCCTCGGGAACGATTGTGCGATAGCCCCTTGAGAGTGAATCTACTGCGGTGGCGCGAATGCAGCCCGAGGTTGAACCGCCGGTGATCACCACGGTGTCGACCTTGTGCCAGACACACAGCGACTGTAATTGTGTTTCAAAAAAGGCCGAGGGCATCTTCTTGCAGTAGATCGCATCCTTTACCCGATCAATGTCCAGGCGATCGTCAAATTCGGAACGCTGTGAGTCGAACTTGATATTCTGCAGCGAGTCCGGTGTGTCGGTGCGGGTACCCCAGATGCCGCAGTCCTCCCCAGAGTCCATGTAGGCTACATGGGTCCAGACCACGGGCCAGTTCCGCGCACGGAAGGCCTTGGCCAACTCGTTGACGTAATGCATCTGCAGCGGGTCGGTCTCATAAGCAGTTTTGAACAGGTCCGTGCGGGTGTATGCTTTCTGCGGATCGACATTGACCAGAATGGCTTTATCGCCGAAACCGAAGCGCGCCCGGGTCGGGTTGGATTTCAGCTCCTGGTAGATTTCGCGGGCTGTTTTGTCGCTTGTTTCCATTGTGGCTCCATAGCAATCGGGGCGGGTCGGCCTGAGCATTGTCGGTCGGGCGGCTGTGGCAAGTCCAGTGCCTGCGCAGGCTGCAGGTCATTTGATATATTAACATAACATTAATACAATACGGCGGCCACTGGCAAGGTGGCTACAGCGCGGGAGCCCAATGAAACTTATCAATCTCAACAATTCACCCTATGCCAGCAGGGTGAGAATCCAGATTCGGCAAAAAAAACTGCCAGTGGAATTGGTAAGTTCGACAATTCCTCTGCGAACCGCCGAGTTTGCCGCCGCTTATCCACTGGCAAAGTTGCCCGTGCTTGAGCTCGATTCCGGCGAGACGATCGGCGAGTCGACCATCATCATGGATTACCTGGAAGCGATCTATCCCGAGCCTGCACTGATTCCCGACACGGCGCTGGCCCGTGCCAACAACGCGATGCTGGTGCGCTACGCCGATAACCATCTGGCACCGGCCCTGTTTCCCCTGTTCGCTCTATTACTCGGAGCGGGAGAGGGGGTTGACCCGCAAGCCCAGGTAGCGGCGGTAGAGGCAGAATTGGCCAAGTTGGAGCGACTGCTCGCCGCCCAGCCTGCTATTGCGGACCGGTCTCTGCAGACCGGTGACATCTGCCTCGCCACCGTCATGTGGTATGTCATTGCGCTGCTTGCCGAGTTCGGTCGCGACGATATTCTGCGCGACTACCCTGGTGCTGCAGCATGGTGGCAGTGGGTCAATAACTACGCCGCCGTAGCCTCCACCCTCGGTGAGATGGCAGCAGCACATGAGGCGGTCATGGAACAGATCAGAGGATCATAACGGTGCACAGGACAATTCGCGGCACTGTCCGCTATACCAGCAAGCAGCCAGAGCGTCTCGATCAGGAGCGTGGGCGGGAGTACTTTACGCTTACCCAGCAGGCAGACGGGATCGATGTCCTGCTGGCGCATTGTGAGATCGATGACGAGCCCAACGTCATACGCGACGTGTCTATTGCAATGCGGCATGCAGATTCTTCGCCCCTTGATTGCTCCGTTCGTCTGACTGTTGGCAACCAGTTTGAGGGCAGCGGCTGGATGCGCTTTGCCGATGGCTATGCCGAGTGCGAAACCTACAACCGGCGCGATGGTCGTATCCGTCAGAAAATTGATACCGCCGCCCCTGTGAAGTGGCTGCAATCGCATCCCATAGTCGGTGATGCCCTGCTGATGAAACTCTATGACCTCGACAAGGGGCCGGGTACCACTGTTTTTAGCGATCTGTTCCTGACCTCGCCAGATCACCGCGGTGCTACTGGCCCCATGTTTTTTATTACCGGTTTCTCGCTGGTCTATGTCGGGGATGAAGAGGTCACAGTTGGCGCGGGCACATTTCAGGCTCGGCACTTCCAGGTTACCGGTACTGCAGGTAACCTGCCGGAGGAGCATCCACCGTATGACGTCTGGTGCACAGCGGATGATGATTATATTCTGCTGAGGGCCGGTGCTGCCGGTTACATGCAGACCCACTATGAATTGACTGAACTTTTCCGGGACTGATCGCGTAAGATTGACCCTATGCTCGACACTGACTGGCGAGCAACTATTGGAGTTTCGACAGAATGAGTGAGCGGATTGTTATAAATGATGTCGGCCCCCGTGACGGCCTGCAGAATCAACCCAAGATTCTCAGCGTGGAAGAGCGACTGGCCATGATTCGCTCCCTTGTGGCCGCCGGGGTCAAGCACGTTGAAGTGGGCAGCTTTGTATCACCCAAGGCCGTGCCGGCGATGGCGGGCACCGACCAGGTGGTGGCCGGGCTACCGGACGATGATGTCACCTACTCAGCACTTATTCCCAACATGAAAGGCTATGAGCTGGCCCGGGCAGCCGGTGTCAAAACCGTAGCCATGGTGATTTACGGCAGCGAGGGCATGGCCCAGGCCAACGTGAATATGGGGATGCAGCGGACCGAGGAAATTACTGCAGATATTCTCACCCTGGCAAAACAGGACGGCATCAGTGTTCTGGCCACGATTACCACCTGTTTCGCTTGCCCTTTCGACGGCCCGACTGACCCGGCCGTGGTGGAAGATATTGCTGCACGATTCCTGGCGCAGGGCGTAGACGAATTAATCATTGCCGATACCATAGGTGCCGCCGATCCGCAGCAGGTGCGAAGCCTGACCGCGAGTTTGGTAGACAGCCACGGCAGCGCCCGACTGGGTTGTCATTTTCACGATACCCGGGCGATGGGGGTGGCCAATGTGTTTGCGGCGGTTGAGTCCGGCATTCGCCGTTTCGATTCATCCATCGCTGGCCTGGGCGGCTGTCCGTTTGCACCGGGGGCTACCGGTAATGTCGCTTCGGAAGATGTGGTGATGATGCTGGAACAGATGGGTTTTGATACCGGCATTGATATAAACCGGTTGCTGGCCGCTTCTGATCTGGCCGAGGAAGTTACCGGCTCCGCGCCCGGCGGCCGCTCCAAGCCCTGGCTAAAGCCCTGGCTCGCCAAGCAGGCCAGCTGACCTGAAACGTGCTCTGCGGGCAGATTGTATTGCCCCCTGAGCTGGCTTCCTTCGTGAATGACGTCGCCACAGTGTCTGGTCAGATAATCTCGGGCGGCACAGTGCGGGCGTAGGCCTCCCAGGTGCCTATGGGAAACCCATCATCCCAGTCTGTGCAGGGCTCCAGGTACTCTGGACAATGCTTTTCTGCATAGGCCAGCACTTTCACCGGAATATCGCCCAGCCCCTTGTTCTGTTTATGCGAATGCATCCTGCCAAACAGCGCGCCCTGTGGGTGTTGCAGCCCCATCTTCATCCAGGGCCACCAGGGGCTTAGTCGGCTGAATCCGCAGTTGAATCGGGCGCAGGGATTACTGCGATCCTCGAGCTCCGCGGCGCAGCAGCTGAAGGTAAAGTGTTCCGAGGGGTTGATGAACTCCCCGGTGCACGCAGCCGGCCACTTGTCGGCCGTTACCGGGTTGCGGTAACGGTGGGTGTAGTCCCAGGACAGCAGCATTTGATCGCCGTAGCGTTCCCAGGGCAGGATAAAAGGCACACTGCCATCGGCGAGCGTGACAGCGCTGCCATCATTCATCAGGGTTGGCGCATCCAGCGGGTCGCCGAACTGGAAAACGGGCATCACCGGCGTGAGCTCTCCACGAATACGGTCATTGTAGAAGTTGAATACCTCGACCCGCTCCCCGGTATAGGGGTTGAGCCAGTCTTCGAGAATGTCTCCGCTGGCCAGATCGGTGAAGAAACCTGTCTCCTTGCCTCTTAAACGGATATTGCCGTTGGCCATTTGCCTGGCCTGGAAGCCGCCAAAGCCCGCATAGCCGAACAGTGGCTTGAGTCGCGCATCTCCGACTTTGCCAAACATCAGGCCGTGGAAGGCCGAAAAAACCGGCGCGTCGTCATAGGTCGCCCACAGTTTGCCGAACGCATAGAGGTTGTCTGCGGGTATCTCTAAGTTGAGTGATTTTCCTGCTGGTCCGCCACCGGAGTCACTGTCGGAACCGGGGGCACGCAGGCTGTGACGCAGTAGAGTTGGCAGGTTGCTCATATTATGACTAATGTTCAGGCAGAGCGCCGATTGTGCCATAGCTGGTAATGGTGGCAACGGGCAGCGCGACGCAATAAAAATAATAAGGGAACAACAATGACGAGATTCAAATCGCGCTATCGCGTCGATGAGGTGCCCTGGTACTGGTGGTTGCCAATGCAGGCTTACGGATGGACGATCGGTGGCTTGGTATTTGCCTATACCGCGTTTGTCGCCCTGACCTCCAGGGTTACTTACACCGGTTACGCACTGGACAAGAAGGCAAACTATATATTTTGCTTCTGGCATCAACAGGTGTTTGCTTACAACTGCCTGTCGGTGAGATTTCCTCGACTGTCCTTCTTTGTGCATCCGCTGTGGTACATGCTTCCCACCCATGTGTGCGTGCGACTCAAGGGAGCCCGGCACCTGGTGCTGGGCTCTTCGGGAAATGACGGTTTGGCAGCGGCCAGCGAGTTAGCCGGGTACATCGCCCAGGGCGACAGCACTTATTTTAATCCGGATGGGCCTTATGGGCCGGTGGGGACTGTTCGCAAGGGAGCCTTGCATATAGCCATGCAAAGCGGAGCGCCGGTGGTGGGATTGCGGGTGCAGCCCCAGCGCTATATCAGCCTTAATGGTTGGGACCGTAAATGTATTCCACTACCGTTTTCAAAGATTGTGGTGGCAGTTGCCGAGCCGTTCATGCCCGATGCGATGGATCTGGAGGCCGCGTGCCGGCGCCTGGCGGCTGATATGGGTGGCACTGGCGATGCAGTCCAGGAAGCGCTGAGCCAGAGGCGCGGATACTAATCGAGTAAATGGATGGAAGACATGTTGGAAACCTTGCTGGCCATTGAGCAAATCAAGGCGCTAAAAGCCCGTTATTTCAGGACTATGGATAGCAAGGATTGGGAAGGTCTGAGCGACTGCTTCACGGCGGATCTCTACGCCGACTTCCGCGATGGCCCCGGGATGCTGGTAGAAGGACGTGATGCTTACATCGCACAGATCAGCGAAATATTGCAAGATGCCTCGACGATTCATCATGGCCATATGCCGGAGATCAGCGTGCACAGCGAGACTGAAGCTACGGGCATATGGGCCATGGAGGATATCGTGGAGTTGCCCGGCATGTCGTTGCAGGGCTGGGGTCATTACCACGAGAGTTACCGCAAGGAGCAGGGGCAGTGGCGGATCAGTTCTATTCGCCTGAGCCGGCTCAAGCTGAACCAGACCAGCGCTGCCAAATGAAAGGCCTTAGCCCAGCAGGGGTTTGGTTGTCTGCAACACAGCCTTGAAGCATTTCGGGCTGCCACCGACGATATTGCCGGAGCTCATGAAATTGTCAGAGCCGTCAATGTCGGCGACCAGCCCGCCGGCCTCGCGAATGAGCAGCGCACCGGCGGCGATATCCCATTGGGCCAGACCTATTTCCCAGAAGGCATCGAGGCGACCGGCAGCAACATAGGCCAGGTCCAGCGAGGCGGCGCCGGCGCGTCGGATACCCGCACATTGGCCGGCCAGCAGCTCCAGGGTCTTGCTATAGGCTTCCAGTTTGTCGTCACAATGGTTCTTGAAAGGGATGCCGGTGCCGAGCAGGGCACCGTCCAGACCGGGTACGCTACTGACCCGGATACGGCGGCCATTGAGTTGCGCGCCACGACCTCGTGAGGCCGTAAATTCTTCCCGGCGAACCGGGTCGAGGACAACGGCGTGTTCGATTTTGCCCCGGTACAGGCAGGCGATAGAGACCGCGTAGTGCGGAATGCCGCGCATGTAGTTGGTGGTGCCGTCGAGGGGGTCTATTACCCAGCGATATTCAGCGTCCTGCGGTCCGTCGAGACCGGTTTCCTCGCCCATGATGGCATGATCCGGGAACGCCTTGCGCAGGTGGTAGCTGATTTCCTGCTCGGCGTTGAGGTCCACATCGGAAACGAAATCGTTGAGGCTCTTGGCTTTGAACTCGACCTGGTCCAGGTCGTCCGACGCGCGCACTATCTGCTCTCCGACCTTGCGGGCGGCGCGCAGTGCGATATTGATCATCGGTTCCATGGTCAGGTCCTGGTCGGTCGGGATGGGCGCGCGATTATAGCAGCACTGGCTTGCGGGTTGCTAACGTGATGGCAGTGAAAAATAGGGTAAATCTGCTACACTGCGCGCCCCGCAAAAGCGGGCCCAGGGTCGTAGATGAGAGCGCGCATGAATCTCGATAATATCCGTATCGTTTTGGTCAATACCAGCCATCCCGGCAATATCGGGGGGGTGGCCCGGGCGATGAAGAATATGGGGCTCGGTCGCCTGTGCCTGGTGGCGCCGCGGCAATTCCCTGACGAGCAGGCGACCTGGCGTGCGGCGTCAGCCAGCGACGTGCTGGCGGCGGCTGATATCGTCGGCACCGTCGAAGAGGCCATAGCCGATTGCCAGTTTGTTGTCGGTACCAGCGCTCGTGAGCGACGCATTCCCTGGCCGTTGCTCGATCCGCGGCGCTGCGCGGAGCGTATGGCCTTAGCGTCAGACAAGGAGCAGGTTGCGATTTTGTTTGGCCGGGAGGATCGGGGGCTGACCAACGAGGAGTTGAAGCTCTGTAATCTGCACTTGAATATCCCGACCTCCGAGGACTACAGCTCGCTGAATCTGGCCATGGCGGTCCAGATCGTCTGCTACGAGTTGCGTATTCTGCAGTCCCAGGGGGACTTGCCGGCCGCGGAAGGCGATCAGTGGGATGCACCGTTCAGTACAGCAGAGAATATGGAGCGCTATTACGAGCACCTGGAGCAAACCCTGGTTGATATCGAGTTTCTGGACCCGGTGGCGCCGCGGCAGTTGATGGCCCGGCTGCGAAGGCTCTATAGCCGTGTCCGTTTGGATGAGATGGAGCTCAATATTCTCCGCGGCGTACTCACCGAGACCCAGAAGTGGGTGCGTAAGGCGAAGGGTGACGGTAGCTGACGCAGGTTTGTCCGGTTTACCCGATCAATTTAGTTGGTTTTATAGTTGACCATTTTGGTGGGTTATTAGATAATTTGACCTTCGAGAGTGATAGGTGAGCCTATGCGCCTGACAACAAAAGGACGTTATGCAGTGACCGCCATGCTGGACTTGGCGTTGCACGGTGAGCCCGGCCCCGTCAGCCTGGCAGATATCTCTGGCCGACAGGATATTTCCCTGTCCTATCTGGAACAGTTATTCGCCAAGTTGCGCCGTGGAGAGTTGGTTAAAAGTGTCCGTGGGCCCGGTGGCGGCTACTGCCTCAGCCGCGGCGGAGACCAGATTTTCGTCGCCCAGATTATTGATGCCGTCAACGAGGCAGTCGATGCCACCGGTTGTGGCGGCGCCAGCGATTGTCAGCAGGGTGAGGTTTGCCTGACCCACCACCTCTGGGAGAACCTGAGCGAACAGATACACGGCTTCCTCAGCCAGATCAGTCTGGCGACCCTGGTGGAACAACGAGAAGTAAAATCCGTATCGGCCCGGCAGAACGCCCGCGCCAACGGCCATGAGCCAGAAACACTGGCGCTGACACAGATTTAGAGTCGCCGCAGACGGCGGCAAGCACGGAGCAGTAAGGAATGCAGAAACCGATTTATTTTGATTATCTGGCCACGACGCCGGTAGACCCCCGGGTAGTGGAAAAGATGGTCCACTGCCTGTCCATGGAGGGTAACTTCGGCAATCCAGCCTCGCGGTCACACATTTTCGGCTGGAAAGCTGAAGAGGCTGTAGAAAACGGCCGCCGTCAGGTCGCTGACCTGATCCACGCTGATCCCAGGGAGATCGTCTGGACGTCTGGCGCCACCGAATCCGATAACCTGGCGATCAAGGGCGTTGCCCATTTTTACCAGAAAAAAGGCAAGCACATCATTACCTCCAAAATCGAGCACAAGGCCGTCCTGGACAGCTGCCGCCAGCTTGAGCGCGAGGGGTTCGAGGTGACTTACCTTGAGCCTGCCAGCAACGGCATTATTACGCCCGAAGCCGTGGCGGAAGCACTGCGGGAAGACACCATATTGGTCAGCATCATGCACGCCAACAACGAGATTGGCACAGTCAATGACATTGCCGGTATCGGTGAAGTCACCCGCAATGCCGGTGTTGTATTCCATGTTGATGCAGCCCAGAGTGCAGGTAAGATCGAGATTAATATGGAGACCATGAAAGTGGATCTTCTGGCCATGTCAGCGCACAAAATGTACGGCCCCAAAGGCATTGGCGCATTGTACGTGCGGCGTAAGCCACGCGTGCGCCTGGAAGCGCAGATGCATGGCGGTGGTCACGAACGCGGAATGCGCTCCGGTACCCTGGCAACGCATCAGATTGTTGGCATGGGCGAAGCGGCTCGTATCGCCAGGGAAGAAATGGCCCTGGATGCCGCCCACTCGCGTGCCCTGCGCCAGCGGTTCTGGGATGGCATCAAGGATATCGAGGAAGTGCACATCAATGGTGACGAGGATGCCCGCCTGCCCGGTGCTATCAATGTCAGCATTGCGTTCGTTGAAGGGGAGTCACTGATAATGTCTCTCAAGGATCTGGCAATTTCCAGCGGCTCGGCCTGTACTTCGGCCAGCCTGGAGCCTTCTTACGTGCTGCGAGCGCTGGGTCTCAATGACGAATTGGCGCACAGTTCACTGCGCTTTGCGTTTGGGCGCTTTACCACGGAAGAAGATGTGGATCATGCGATAGCACAGTTGCGCACTGCGGTCGATAAGTTGCGAGAGTTGTCGCCACTGTGGGATATGTACAAAGACGGCGTCGATCTGAGCACGATCGAGTGGGCCGCACACTGATTTTATAGAGGAAATTAATCATGGCTTATAGCGACAAGGTTCTGGACCATTACGAAAATCCCCGCAACGTGGGCAAGC
>CALJFL010000128.1 GCA_938074135.1 uncultured Halieaceae bacterium
TGGATGAACTCTGGCCCACTGGCGGGCCTGGCGGAGATAGAACTGGAGGCTCTGCAGCCAGGCTCCTCGATCATGCCGGGTAAGGTCAACCCGGTGATACCCGAATCAGCGGCGATGGTGGCCGCCCAGGTTGTGGGCAACGATGCAACGGTTACGATTGCCGGGCAGTCGGGCAATTTTGAGCTCAACGTTATGTTACCGCTCATTGCCAACAGCCTGTTGCAGAGTATTCGCTTGCTCGCCAATGTATCGACGCTGCTGGCCGATCGAGCCATTGCCACGTTTGCAGTCAATGAGGCGAACTTGCAGACCTCATTGGTCAGAAACCCGATACTGGTAACGGCCCTTAACGAACGTATCGGTTACAGCCTCGCGGCACAAATCGCCAAGCGGGCTTACCGCGAGGGGCGGCCGGTCATCGATGTGGCGCAGGAAGAGACCGATATTCCGCGGGAGGAGCTTGCGCTGTTGCTCGACCCGGTGCGTCTCACCGGTAAGAGCTGAACGTCAACGGAACCTCAGTCGGCGTTGAATACCCGCAGCATTTCCTCGCGCTGTGCAGCATCGGGGACCACGCCGACGTTGGCCATCATGTTGTCTTCCATATGATGTAGCTTCGATGTTGCGGGAATGATGTTGGTAACGGCGGGATGAGCCAGAATAAACTTCAGGAAAAATTGTCCCCAGCTGGTGCACTGCAAGTCGGCGGCCCAGGCAGGTAACTCTTTACCGCGGGTGCGGGCGAACAGTGAGCCGCGTTGAAACGGTCGATTTATCATCGTGGCTATACCGCGGTCCTGGGCCAGTGGCAGTAATCGTTCTTCGGCAACCCGGTCCTCGATGTTGTAGCTGAACTGAACAAAATCCAGTGGTTCTTCTTTCATTACCTGCAGGAAGGCCTCGTGATCTCGACCGTGCGATGTGGTGATACCGATATAGCGCACCTTACCTTGCTCCTTCCAGTCCTTGAGCGTGGCAATGTGGGTGCGCCAATCCTGCAGGTTGTGTACGGCGATCAGGTCAAAGGGCTCCACCGCCATGCGCTCGGCAGACTCCTGCATCTGGCTGATGCCCTCGTCCTTGCCCGTTGTCCAGACCTTGGTCGCTGCAAATACTGGCGGGCGCCTGTCCATCGCACGTAGCACATCGCCCACCCGTGCCTCGGCATTACCATACATGGGCGAAGAGTCGATCACGGTGCCGCCGGCACTGAAGAAGGCCTGCATTATTTTGGTTAACTGGGCCAATGCTTGTGGGTCGTTCGGAGTGTCGAAAGTGCGCGACGTACCCATACCTATCACCGGAATAGGTTCGCCAGAACTGGGGATGGCCCGGGTGATCAGCGGAAGGTCGGCGCCCGTAACCATGGCAGCGTGCAGGTTCACGGCACGGGCTGCCAATAAGCCCGCTCCCAACGTCACTACCTGCCTGCGCTTGATCATGTCACCACTCCTGACGTTGTCGCGATTTTGCCAGTCTTTCGGCAAGCTGCATTGCTGTCAAGCCGGCAACACCGCGTTATTTATTGCGCAAACTGCGCCAGGCAGCCAGCGCTATCAAAGGCCTGGCAAAGAGCTTCACTGGATGGTGCAGATGGCTCAATAGTGACGTTGTTGGCATTTTTGAATTTCTGGAACTCGGGCTCATGCCGCAGCAGCAGTCTGCCGGCAGCAATCAACTTGTCGACCTGCGTGTCTTCAAGTTCCAGGCTCGTTGGCAGGCTGTTCAATAATTTGTTGGCTTCGGTTTCCTTCACCAGGTCAAAGCTGACCTCGGAGAAATAGATATTGATCGTTCTGTTCAAGCTGGTCGCTATTTCTTCGAACTCGTCAAGGTTAGTGCGCAGTCGATCCAGCGTTTCCTGGTTATAGCGATTCATCTGGGCACTGGTGACCGCGCTCATGGTAGAGCCCACTGAGGGCTTCGCCGCTGTCTGCTCGATCAACAGGTCGGGTTTGACCGCAGCATTGACCAGTATGATGATGAGATTTTCAGGTAACGCCCTGCGGAATCGTTCTGTGCCCAAGGTGGTACTGCCGGTGCTCTCGAAGCGGTCTATCATGGCCCGCAACCCCAGGTTATCTGAAATTCCCCCGTCTACCAGATGTATGTAAGGCCGCTTCTCCACGTCACGCAGGGATTTGATGCCCGCAACGATTTCTCGTTGCGCCTCTGTTTCGGCGATGCTGTCGACTTCGTTAAGGAGCGCCCATTCACGGGTCTCGCTGATATCACACCTATCGGCGTGATTCTTCAGCACTACAGTGGGAAATGCCACGGGTACCGCGGAGCTGGCGGTGACGGCTCTGGCAACCGAAAATTGGTCCAGGTCGCTGCAGATGACATCGAAAATATTCTGCGTGAATGTGAAGCGTAGTCCAGTGGTGAGATCGGTCGCATTGATGTCGATAAATGGCCGCCCGTTCGCTTTCAGATCAGCAAATGTAGCGCCTTTAAATATCATACGGTCGTAATAGTCGATCGCCATTTCGGTGCGGTCGAATCCGTAAAATGACGACCTGATCCAGTGCATAGGGTTGAAGAGCTGACGGATAAGCGCCTGCTGCACACCAAGGCGTAAAAAATCCTTCTCGAAGTCTTCAAACAGCTTATCCCGGTACAACCCATAATAAGCAGATGTAAAGCTGCCCCCGGAGACCGATGAAATCGTTTCGACTTCATCCAGCATTCTGACGTTGCCCGACGCCGTCGGCAGGAGGCTGTCACGTAACTCCTGCATTACGCCGTAAGATAATGCGGACGCCCGAGTGCCGCCGCCGGAGAATGACAGCATCACGGCGGTGTCGCCGTAACTTTCGATGACGCCATCGCGAAGGCGACGGTAGCCCGTGTCTTCATCGATGCTGGTAATAGCAACGTTATCGGGTGCTATGAAGGACGTGCACCCGGCCAGGAATAGCAGCGAGCCCAAGAGCAGGTTGCGGGGCATCGCCGCTACTTTTTTCATTCGATTACTGAATCGTCAGTGGTGCGCGTAGCTGCGTATCCAGCAGCGTGCCCGATGGAATTCCCGCCTGATTGCCGCTGGTCAATATTGCTGCGCCGGCACCGACGGCGGCACCCGTCTTGGCGCCCGAGCTACCGTCGATAAGCCCGCCGATGACAGCGGCGCGGCCGATCTGCCGGCCGCTTTTCCTGGC
>CALJFL010000129.1 GCA_938074135.1 uncultured Halieaceae bacterium
CGGCAGGCTCGCGGGTCAGGCGGCGAACCATCGTGCTCACCGTGTCCAGCCCCTGCTCCTGGGCCAGTTTCAGCGACATCAGGTTGGCATCAAAAAACGCCATATTGGTGATATGAGCGCCCGAGTCATTGAAGCCGGGCATGGCATTTTTATGCAGCAGGAAACCAAGCGTCGCCCGGTTCGCCTCGTTGCCGATATCGGCCCAGAAACGAAACGACTTGTCGTAGGCTCGCATCATGTGCAACATGAATTCGGCGTCATCCCGCAGCGGCTTGGGAAAGAGATCAAAGGCCTCGCGCTCGGCATCGGAGCGGGCCTCGTCGGTGGCACCACGCTGGTAGCGCACCACCCGATCATAAACCTGCTGCATGTTTTCGCCGTCCCAGTCTGCCACTGGTGCACCGTCAAAAATCAGCATATGCAGATCCCTGACTACCAGCTTGTCTGGTAAGCCCATATTGGCCTTGAAGGTCGCCAGGTTGTTGCCGCCACGTCCGTACTGCCATTCGCGACGGAACTCGTCTATGAATGCCGGGTCGTTGAGCAGTGCCAACCGACCCTCTACATCGTCGTATTCCTTGGCAATCAGTCGGCAGGTTGTTTCCAGCTCTTCGTACAATGGGCTGACGATACCGTCTGACCAGATACGGAAGTTGGTGCCCAGCGCCTGGAAGTGCATATTGCCTTTGAACAGCCAGCTGTTCATAAGCGCGGCAAAACCGAGGAAAACGCCTGTAGTTTTAGGCGCCAGTACAAATTCCATCACCGACAGCGCCGATGTCTTAAGTGTCTTGCCGAACAAGCGGCCGCTGGTCAGCGCAAAGTACATAAATGCCTTCGCCCTATTTTCAATAATGGGCGTGGTCTGCCAGACCCGGTCGCGGTCGCGTACTACCTTCAGCAATCGCTTGAGTTCACCGAAGCTGGCGAACTGGGTAGGAATCCGCTTGTCAGTATTGGGGTCATTTGACAGGTAATGAAACGGCAGCCCGTCGGTGCTCATGCCCAGGTAGCCCTGATCCATGGCATCACTGAGCAGCGACTCCATTTTCTGCAGTTCCTGCTCGGTGGGCTCGCGGCTGATGCTGTTCTGCAGGCCCATCGCCTCGACGCGCAGCATGGAGTGTGGGACGAAGGCACCGATATTGGGACCCAGGGGAATGTTGTCGAAGTGCGCCATGTAGTCACCGGTATTGTCCCACTCAACCACGTCCACGCACTTGTTCAATACGGACTTGGGAATATTTTCAACGCGAGTGAAACAATCGACGATCGGATTCTGGTCCCCCTCCACTTGTTTACCGAAGCAAGTGCCGAGGCTGCAATTGCCCACCAGCACTGTCGTCGTGCCGTGGCGGACCACTTCAGGCAGCCGCGGGTCAAGATCGACCTCCAGGTCGAGATGGGTGTGGATGTCGAGCAGGCCCGGCATCAACCACTGGCCTTGCGCATCAATCACACTCGCGGCCTGCGTTTTGGGCAGGCCTACCCCACGGGCGGCGATTTTGCCATTTTTTATGGCGATATCCACCTGTTCAGGCTTGCCGCCGGTACCATCAAAAACCAGGCCATTCTGGATGATTGTGTCCCACGCTTTTCTGGTTGCCATTGGTAGCTCCTCTCGTTGACGCAGCATAGTCTGACAGAGTTTGCCCAAGGTCAAGACGCTGTCGTTAGCGTAGTCCAGGTAAGCTGATTTGCCGTACACTGTCGTGGCTGCTCGCCTTTCCCCGCGAGCGGTAAAAACAGTTGATGAGGGCACGATGACCGCACAAATCGCAATACCTTTTGACAACAGCTATGCCCGCCTGCCAGATCAGTTTTTCAGTCGGCTGGATCCTACCCCCGTGTCGAAACCTGGCCCGCTGCGGGTGAACCGCCCGCTCGCCGAATCACTGGGTATCGATCCCGATTGGCTGGCATCAGAAGAAGGCATCGCGGTTATCGCAGGCAATAAGGTACCCGCCGGTGCCGAGCCTATCGCCACTGTCTATGCCGGGCACCAGTTTGGCAGTTACAACCCACAGCTTGGTGACGGGCGAGCCATTCTGTTGGGCGAAGTCATCGGCGCCGACGGTAAGCGCTACGATATTCAGCTGAAGGGCTCCGGGCCGACACCCTACTCCCGCGGCGGTGATGGCAGGGCGCCGCTGGGGCCGGTTATTCGCGAATACGTTGTCAGCGAAGCCATGCATGCCCTGGGCGTGCCAACGACCAGGGCTTTGGCGGCCGTAACCACCGGCGATACCGTGGCCCGGCAGCAGTTTGAGCCCGGCGCAGTGCTGGCGCGGGTGGCGGCCAGTCATATCCGCATCGGCACCTTTCAGTTTTTCGCCGCCCAACGCGATACCGAGGCCCTGCATCTACTGGTGGATCATGTGCTTGAGCGCCACTATCCCGAGCAATTGACCGCCGAGAGCCGGCCGCTGGCGCTGTTGCAGTCGGCCATCGCGGCCCAGGCTGCGCTGATCGCCCGCTGGCAACTGCTGGGTTTTATCCACGGGGTAATGAACACCGACAACATGCTGCTGTCTGGCGAGACCGTCGACTACGGGCCCTGCGCCTTCATGGACGCCTTCAACCCTGAAACGGTATTCAGCTCGATCGATCATGCTGGTCGTTATGCCTACCGTAACCAGCCTGGCATGGCGCATTGGAATCTCACCTGTCTGGCACAGACCCTGTTGCCACTGATCGACAGCGACACCGACCGAGCGGTGGCACAGGCTCAGGAGGCTATCGACAGTTTCCCCGGGCTGTTTATGGACGCCCATACAGCCGGGCTCGCTGCCAAGCTGGGCCTGGCAGAAGTTACGCAGGCGGATACCTCCCTGATCGAGGACCTGTTCAAGCTGATGGCTGAAGCCAAGGCGGACTTTACCCTGACCTTTCGCCATCTGGCCGACCTGGCCAACCCGACATCGGGCCAGGCAACAGTGGCCGCTATCTACACTCTGCCCCCCACACTTGAGCCATGGTGCGTGCGCTGGCGGGAACGACTGGCAGCCAGTGCTGATTCGGCCGAGCGCCGCGCGGAAATGTATCATGCTAATCCGGCTTATATACCCCGTAACCATCTGGTGGAGGCGGCCATTCGCGCCGCCGTGGATGAGGGCGACCTTAGGCCGTTCAACGATTTGGTCGAGCGACTGGCACGCCCGTTTGACTATGATCACGCTGACAGCCGCTACGCGCTACCTCCTGTTGATGGGGAGGCGGTCCAGCAGACCTTTTGCGGCACCTGAAGCGCGTTAGAGCAGCAAGCGGAGTCCGGCAAAGCACAACAGTCCCACGACTATAGTGGCGAACAAATGCCGGGTAAGGAGAGCCGTGAGAAAAGCCGCCAGCGCCGCCAGCGCGTGAAAGTTGGTCAAACTGAAATTTACACTGCCGTCGCTGACCAGCGCCGTCTGCGTGATAATCGACGTCAGCACCGCAACCGGCACAAAATCCAGCGCCCGCTCCAGGGTCGATGGCATGGCTACCTTGCCTGCCAGGGCAAAAGGAATATAGCGCGGCAGGTAAGTCACCAGCGCCATCATGCCAATCAACAACCACTCATTCACAGGCTCTGCCCTCGCGGCTAAGCAACATACCAACCACAATCGCCGACAGGGAAGACAGCAGTAATCCGGTCTGGTGTGGCCAGTCATGGGTCAGCAGTGCCGCAAAAAACGCTACCGCCGCGCAAGCCCAATCGGCGCGCTGGCGCAGGGATGGGACCACGATACCGATAAAGGCCACGATCATCGCCACATCCAGGCCCCAGTCCGCGAGGCCGGGAATCTGCTCACCCAGGACAAAACCCAGGACCGTTGATATCTGCCAGAAGCTGTACATAAACAGCGCCGAGCCGAGGTAGAACCAACGCAGTAAGGGCTCACCGGGATGACGATTGATACGGTCGGACACCACTGCAAAGGTTTCATCGGTGAGCCAGAAAGCAAGCACCGCCCGTACCGGCTGCGGCCATGATTCGACCTGGTGCATGAGGTTTGCGGAGTACAGTATCTGCCGGAGATTGACGATGAATACCGTCATCACAACCACTGGCAGGGCAGTGGCGGCAGCGATAAGGGTGACAGCGATGAACTGGGAGGATCCGGCAAAAACAATAGCCGACATGCCCAGGGTCGTGGCGAAACCAAGACCGGTGGTGTGGGCCAGCGCGCCAAAAACAATACCAAAGGGAAATGCCGCTATCACCAGTGGCAACGTCTCCAGGGCCCCCAGCCAGGCCTGCCTGGCTTGCTCTTTCATCTGCGCCCGATCCTGCTAACAATGCGAGGCCGCAATTGTAGACCACCTGCCATCGCCCGTATAATCATCCCAAGCCTTTCGCCGTCTCTTTGACCCCAACGCCGAGTGCAAATTTGAACATCGAGTTTTTTGGCAAGACCCTGTCCGGGCCGTTCACCATCCCTTCGGGTATCGTGACCACGGCAACGCCTATCATGCAGTATTTTTTTGATCACATGCCACAAGTGGGCGTGATGACCACCAAGAGTATCGGGCTGGAACCGCGAACGGGCTACCGCGAGCCGGTCCTCAGCCAATATGCCCCGGGTTGCTTCGTCAATGCTATTGGCCTCACCAATCCGGGCGCCGAGAAGTCGCTGGAACTGATGTCAGCCCTCCAGGTACCCCAGGACAGATTTCTCCTGACCTCTATTTTTGGCGGTAGTATCGAGGAGTTTGTCGAGGTGGCCCGGATCATGGCGCCAGTGTCTGACGGGCTCGAACTGAACCTGTCATGCCCGCATGCACGGGGCTACGGGATGGCCATGGGGCAGGACCCGGAGCTGGTCTGGGAAATCGTCTCCGCGGTCAAGGCCGCGGTTGATATTCCGGTGATCCCCAAGCTAACGCCGAATACCCCCAGCATTGGTGACATCGCCAAAGCGGCAGAAGAAGCCGGCGCCGACGGTTTCTGCGCGATCAATACTGTAGGCCCGGGCTACACCTCAGCTCACGGCCAACCTGTGTTGAGCAACGGTGCCGGCGGCATGTCCGGCAAGGGCATTATCCCCATTGGGCTCAAATGCGTTCGAGAAGTGGCCGAGGTCAGCAAGCTACCGATTATTGGCTGTGGCGGCGTCAGCAGCGCGGCGGACGTGCGCGCTTTTTTTGATGCAGGAGCATCCGTGGTCGGAGTTGGCTCGGCATTGATAGGCCTGACCACCGACGAGATTGCCGATTACTTCAACGCATTGGAGCAAGACCTGGAACACGATAAAGGCCGGGCAGAGAGTCGCGTTCGCTATGACATCGACATGGACTACCGGCCGGTAACGCTGGTAGAGAACAAGCGCGTCTGCGACGACATCACCATTTTAACCTTCGACCGCAAGATCAACATTCAGCCGGGTGAGTTTATTTTCCTCTGGCTGCCGGGCATCGGTGAAAAGCCATTCTCGGCCCTGACTGACGACCCGTTCTCGCTGGTGGTCATCGATGTGGGCATTTTCACCCATGCGCTGATGGACCTGGCGGTGGGAACGGAGGCCTACGTGAGAGGCCCCCATGGCATACCGGTGGCGCCTGCGGAGGATTCGAAAATTATGGCCGTCGCGGGAGGCACGGGGTTGGCCGCGGTCTACCAATTGGCCCGGGACTTCGGTAATGCCGAGGTCTTCACCGGTGCCCGCACCGCTGAACGACTGTACTACCTCGAAGAATGCCAGCAGATAGCCGACGTGCATGTGGCCACCGACGACGGCAGCGCTGGCTATCACGGCCTCGTTACGGAAATGCTGCGCAACAGACTACAAGAGATGCCCGCCGAGGAGCTGGCCAGCCTGGTCTTTTATAACTGCGGACCGGAGCCCATGGTGCACGCGGCTATCAAAGTGCAGCGCGAATTTTGTGGTGACCACCAGATCTTCAGTGCGATCGATTACCTGACCAAGTGTGGTGTGGGTATCTGCGGCGCCTGCGCGGCACCCGATGGCCGGCGCCTGTGTGTCGACGGCCCCTTTCTTGAGGCCGGCTAGCTCTCAGGTGCGGTACATCCGCTGACAAGAGCGCCGAGCCTTTAGTCTGCCGCCCAGTTGCCGTGAAATCCGTAGGGCACCCGTCGCGGCAGATGCACAGTGGCGATGGGGCCGGACTCAAAATCCTGAGCGGCGATAATCACCACATCGCTCTTGTCGGTCTCCTTGTCATACACGTAAGCCAGCACCCAACCGTCATCCTCGCCGGCATCAGTTGAACGTGGCACGAACACGGGTTCCATGAATACGCGGCTATCGCCCTCACCATGCAACTGCGAGGTGCCCTTGAGCAGGTCGTGTTTCTTGATGCCGCCCAGCGCCAGGTCTTCGCCCAGGCCGGTGGTATAGCCAAAACGATAGGACTTGCCAGTGAGCCGCTCGTCCATACGCGGAAACTCCTGCATCTCGTCATCCAGGCGCTGCTCGGCTACCCGGGTGACGCCGGGGGTAATCGTCCAACGATCCAGTGTTGAGGTGCCGCCACTGGGGCCGTTCAAATCAGTGGCAAACAAGCTGTCATAGCGGATCACATCCATCACCACCCTGCCCTCGCTGTCTTCATAGGCATTCATGGGGTGAAACACAAAGCAGGGATCAACCTCATGCCAGCTGATGTCATCAGCGCCACCTTCGCGGGGCAGCAATCCCACCCTGGCGCCGTATTCCGGGTGCCACTTGTACGGCAGCTGGTAGCCCTGCTCGACCAATTCGAGGTCCAGAATGACCGGCAGATCCAGGACAATAAAGTAGTTCCGCGTGATCATGCAGTCGTGAACCATGGGATGACCCGGTACCGGAATATCGACGGTCTTGCGAACCTTGCTGTCAGTGCCCAGCACCACATACTGAATGAAGTTCCACATGGGCGAGTACACCGCCACGTGCATCTCACCGCTGTCGGGGTCCAGGTGCGGGTG
>CALJFL010000130.1 GCA_938074135.1 uncultured Halieaceae bacterium
CTTACAGTAGCCGTTGAATGGCAATTCCGTTTCCAGTCGATCACGCTCGTTAATCGCATTCTCCACCCAATCGGACAAGGCGCCCTCGTCGCCATCCACTTCGGCGATGACAGCGGTCGGCACCATCTGCCAACCCAGCATACGATCCAGCTTGTAGGCTGCCACGTCGTACTGGTAGCGATCGCTGTCATCATTGCGCCGGGCAATGTACTTGGATTTCTTTTCGAGTCCCGGGTGGGTGTCTTCGTATTTGAACACCGCGTCATTGGTGAAGCCATCGCGCTCCTGGGTGACCCTTTTGGGCTTGGTGATACCGGTACCAATATCCTTTATCGACACGATAGGCGCTGTGCGCATGAAGTCTTCCAGCTCGGCGTCGCTCATGCCTGACAGCTTTTGCGACAGGCTGCTCTGCTCTGCAACAGGCTGGGCCCGCTCTGACTGGCCCAGATAGTGCACATAATCTTCCCCGGCACCCGAGACCAGCGCCGAGGCCCTGCCCTTGTAGACACTGGCGAGCATGCCGGTATCAAGGCGTATGGCCAGGCCATCCATGCGCTGTTCCACGTCGCCTCGCGTCGGTGTATGACCCATAACAAGCTGCCTGGCACCGACACGCTTGAGAAAGCGCTCGGTATTGTAGGATTCAGCCAGCGGATGGCACATGGCCGTACCGCGATACCAGTTGGGGCTATCCTCGCTGAAAACAAAGGATTCCTGGGCTTCAAAGACTTGCTGAACAGCTTCAAACCAGTCAGCGCGTTGGCGGGGATTGGCTGCCGAAAATTCCTCGACCCTGGCATTTAAGAATGTCAGCCGGTCGTGGTAACCCACGTGCAGCGGCATGACGCCTGCCGATCGCAGCGCTTCCATATTCTTGATGAACGTGCGCAGTTCGGACTGCAGCTTGTTGTTGAGCTTATCCAGGTCATCCTGACTGGCGAGGGAGGCGATTCCACCGTGCATATAGACCTTGTCATTCACCTTGATTACAAAAGGCTGTTGCAGCAGCCAACTGCCGAGCTTGCCATTGGGCGCATAGGCTTTGCGCAAACCGACGAAACCCGGGGGATAATCCTGATCAAAGGCGGCCCGCACCGAAACGTCATCGCCACCCGGATTGAGCGCCCGATAATCCGCAAACAACTGGTCTCTGTCCGCCTGGGTCTCATCGGCGGCAAAAGCCGCGAACTCTTCCTGTGACACGTACCGCAGATCGCCGGTCATCACCATCACTTCATGATTCCCCAGCACCATATGAACCGCACCACCGGCGCTGCGTGCCTGCCCGGATAACTTTATCAGTAACTCAACCACCTGCCGGGAACCGGGCCCGCGGTCAATAAGGTCCCCCAGGGATACAAGGTGGGTGTTGCCGCCGGCCCAATCGAGATTGCCATCAACCACACCGAGTTCACGAAGAAGAGCTGTCCAGTCCTCATAAGCACCGTGGACATCACCAAATGCCACTACCCTGCCCGGCGCATCAATATCGTAGCGACTGGCGGCAAGGGACAGGTTGGAGACGAGCAAAAGACACAGCACAAGGGTCATTCTGTGGAGACTGGGCATGGCTTACTTCCGTTTTATCAGGCTGAGTGACAATGAAGTGATTTTAGCTGCAATTACAGGAATTGCCACGGCGGGCCAACTGCGTCAATCTACCCAACCGAGGACATCACGTATGACTGACCAGCGCGGTGTACGCGCCTTGGCGGCACCACCAAGCATCCAGTATTCGTAGAGAGCGTCGATCGTGCCATCCTTTTTCTTCAGGTAGACCCAGTTACTGACAAACTCCAGCATCTCGATATCCCCCTTGGGCACCGGATAACCAGCAGGGAGGCGGATAGCGCCACGGTCAACCCTGGCCACCGTATAACGCGGGTAGCGGTAACTGTAGGCAGCGCCCTCCTCTGCCGACAGCAACAGGGCGTCGGCGCCCTGATCACCGCCATTGAAGAAGTCCTCGGCGGCTTCCAAAAATACAATGCTGGCATTGGGCAGCAAACGTTCAATACGCGATTTAAAATAGTGGTTGCTGACCAGCGCAATCGTCAGGTCTTTTCTTTGTCGCAACAGCTCAAGGTCGGCGTAAATATCGCGCTCATGGTCAGGCACAACGAACGCCAGGGTAAGATCAAGGTAGGGGCGAGAGAAAGACGCGTAGGAAAAGCGGCCGGGCAGGCTGGCAATACATGACATCGCGATATCGATCTGCCCGGATGCCAGCATGCGGCCAAGGCGGTCGAATTCAAAGGGCACAAACTCAAGATCAACTCCAATATCTTCCGCCAGGATATGGGCCATCTCAACGTCAAACCCAACCAACTTACCTGCGGGCGTAAGATAACTACAAGGCAGGTTATTCGGACGATAACCGACCTGCAGCACGCCATGGCGCAGTATGTGGTCAACCCGGGTACCCGCCAATTGGGTGACGCTGGCCGGCGGCACCGTCTCGGAAAAACGGGAATTGACCCGCTCCTCCATCAGTTCGATACCGGCCAGTACCGTATCGCGCGGGGGAGCGTCTGGAACAAACACCAGGAAGTAAGCGCGCAAAACCAGCACCAGGGCAAAAAGACTGATACCGGTAATCAATAGATAGCGGGCCACCGCGGCCAGGCGCAAGTTCACCTTGCCACACAGAGCCAGCGTACCGAGTACGCTCAGCACAATGATATGCAACGCCGCCAGCATGGCCCCAAATCGGCCAACCACAATGCCAGTCACCAGAAAGAGCTGGAACATATCTGCCGGCACCCGCAGGGAATCGAGCAGGTACGGCACTGCCACGTTGAGGCTGCCGAACAAGCTGAACAGACCGTTAAATGCCAGGGTCAGGCGATCACCGCCGTCGAGCTCGGTATCGGTGAACCAGGCCGCAAACAGGACAAACAGCAGCACCAGCAGCTTGCCAAGGGAAGGAAAATTAAACGAAACCGGCACAATGATATCGATGGCTGACTCCGATTCAGGGCCATCTACACCATGTCGACGCAACAACTCTTTACAATTCTCAGCGATCTGCGGCAAAACAACGAACTGGTTGCCAGTGGCGAAAGCCATTACCAGGGTATCTTTGAAAGTGCTCAATACTTCCCGATAGGATATGCCGCTGAGTGCGGCCACCAGCCCGGGAAATATCCAGAAGGTTATCAGCGTCGCCAGACTGATATAGGTGATCAGGTACACCTGTACCCGTCCCACTTCCTCGATCGTCATGGTACCGGCGGCAGCTGCCGAAATCGCGAAGATACCGTAGGGGGTCAACTGCACTATGCCATGGTTGATCTTGCTCAGCGCTGCCGCCAGACCGTCAAAAAATGGCAGCACCGTGCTCTTGTCCTCTATGGAAATAAGTGCCACGCCGACCAGAATGCTGAAAAACACCACCGCCGGAACCAGGTTGTTCGCCAGGGAGAAAAAGACATTGGCTGGCAGGTAGAGTGATATCAAATCAGTTTCTTCAGTCTCACTGGCTATCGCGCTACTGAAGAACGAGGCCGTATCGAGGTCCGGGAATGCCAGTGCACCGAGGAAAATAATGACCAGGGCCAACCCCCATATCGCCAGCAATACCGCCGTTCCGCGCACGGCCAGACGTCGTGCCTGGTCGAGATCCATGCGGCCAAAGCCGGCAATAAGCGATACGATGATGTAAGGGAGTACGGTAATCTGCAGGAGCTTGACAAAGATATCGCCAAATATCTTCAGGTCAGCGACGATTTCCCCGAAAAAGAGGCCAGTTAGTAAGCCTGCCGCCAGGCCAGTGAAAATGCGTGCTGAAAGCCCCATCGATACTCGTGCAGTTATTATTCCGTGATAGACAATCATACACCGTAAGTTCGACCAGCGGACCAGCCAAACTTCCGGTCCCGCCTGTTTGCCAAGGTCGTCGCTTTCTGGCCCGGTTCCGGTACTATGACGCGTGCACAACAACCTACCCCGGACTGGATACCTCCTTGTGTTTGACGATCTAGAACTGGACCACCAACTAAAGCTCGGCCTTGAGGATATGGCGCTCACCCAGCCCACGCCGGTACAGGAAAAAGCCCTGCAACCGGCCCTGGCCGGCAAGGACCTGATGATCAGCGCCGAAACCGGCAGCGGCAAAACCCTGGCCTATCTGCTGCCGATAGCCCAGCGCCTGTTGACCACAACGCCCGATCGCAACGCCGGGACACTGGCCCTGGTACTGGTGCCGACCCGGGAACTCGCCCGGCAGGTGGTCAAGCATGCCCGCACCTTGCTGGCCAAGTCGCCGTTACAGGCGCAGGCAATCACCGGCGGTGCCGATTTCAAGTACCAGGCTGCTATTTTCCGCAAGAACCCGGAGATTATCGTGGCGACGCCGGGCCGCCTGCTGGAGCACTGCCAAAAAGGCAGTGCCGACCTGTCTGCCCTGCAGGTGCTTGTTCTGGACGAGGCCGACCGGATGCTGGACCTGGGGTTTCGTGAGGACGTGCTGGAGGTCAACGGATTCTGCGCGGATACCAAACAAACGCTGATGTTATCAGCGACCCTGCAGCACAAGGGCGTCGGCAGCATCGCCCGGTCTCTGCTGACGTCACCAGAATCGGTGACGGTAGGAGAAATCCGGCAGGCGCATAGCAGTATTTTTCACCAGCGTATTCTGGCCGATGGCCAGGAACACAAGGACAAGCTACTGCCGGTCCTGCTGCAGAATCCGGCCTACCAGCGGGTGCTGGTGTTCGCCAACAAACGCAGCACAGCGTCCCGACTAGGTGCACTGCTTCGACACCACGGCCTGCGCTGCGACAGCCTTCACGGCGACCTCAGCACCGAGGAGCGCAAAAGAGTTATCGCCAGAATCAATGACGGCAAGACCCAGGTGGTATGTGCCAGCGATGTCGCGGCGCGGGGTATCGATATCCGCAACGTCGACCTGGTGGTTAACTATGACCTACCTCACAAGGGCGAGGATTATTTACACCGCTCGGGTCGCACCGGCCGCGCCGGCCAAAAGGGGCTGGCGATATCTCTGGTGACAGCACCAGAGTGGAACCTCATGATCGCCATCCAGCGCTATCTGAATATTGAATTTGAGCCACGGGCGCTCGCCGGTCTCAAGGCGCGGTACAGCGGCCCCAAGAAGCAAAAGGCCTCGGGCAAGGCTGCCGGCAGCAAGAAAAAGAAGGCGACCGGCACCACCGCCCGCAAAAAAGACCGCTTGCGGGATCGCAAAGCCAAGGGCAAACCGGCCAAAAAAACACCCGGTAATGATGGCTTTGCACCACTGATGAAAAAAAAGCCCAAGGCCGACTGATCGACCTGTCACAACCGCCGATTACGGCTAGAATACCCACCCCCAAACACCCGGAACCAAGCCACAATGCCTAATCCACTGCTTGAGTATCATGAGCTTCCCCCTTTTTCCTCAATAAAGCCGGAGCACGCAGAGCCCGCGGTACGGCAACTCATTGAACGGAACAAGCGATCGATTGACGAACTGCTGGCCGCCAATAGCGACTACTGCTGGGACAATCTGCTGCAGCCAATCGAGGAAATGGATGATGAGCTGGCAAGATGCTTCTCACCGGTTGGGCATCTCAACAGCACGCTCAACAGTGACGAGCTGCGCGAAGCCTACAATAAGTGCCTGCCACTGCTGTCTGAGTATTCAACCTGGATGGGGCAGCATGAAGGACTGTTCCAGGCCTACCAGCAGATCGCACAAGGCGATGAGTTTGCAGCGCTGGAACAGGCACAACGCACCGCGATTGAACATGCCCTGCGTGATTTTCGCTTGGCCGGCGTGGCCTTGCCTGCACAGCAGAAGAAGCGCTACGGCGAGCTGAAGTCCCGTCTGTCGGAGTTGGGCAGCCAGTTTAGCGAGAATGTTCTGGACGCAACCAACGCCTGGTCAAAACAGCTGTCGGAAGAGGCCCTGGCGGGCCTGCCAGAGACAGCGTTGGCAAGCGCCCGCGAGGCCGCACGCCAGGCCGGCGTAGAGGGCTGCCTTATCACCCTGAATTTTCCGTCTTATCAACCGGTGCTCACCTACTGCGATGACGCCAGCTTGCGCGAGGAAGTGTACAAGGCCAATTGCACACGAGCCTCAGCGGAGGGGCCTCACGCCGGACAGTGGGACAACACTGCGGTCATCGAAGAAATCATGACCCTGCGACTGGAGCTGGCGAAACTCCTGGGCTTTGACAACTACGCAGAACTGTCTCTGGCCACCAAGATGGCTGAGACAACAGACGAGGTTGTGGCATTCCTGAGCCAACTGGCCGAACGATCACAACAGCAGGCCGGACAGGAATGGCAGGAACTGGCGCAGTTTGCCAGGGAGCATTTCCAGAAAGAGACGCTTCAGTCCTGGGATATCGCCTATTACGGCGAAAAATTACGGCAGCACAAGTACCGTATCTCACAAGAAGAGATCCGTCCCTATCTACCAGTTCACCGGGTGTTGGCCGGGCTTTTTGAGGTGGTGCAGCGACTGTACGCCGTGGACGTGCAAGAGGTCTCCTCCTTCGACAGTTACCACGAAGATGCACGTTTGTTCGAAGTCCTCCAGGACGATGAAGTTATCGCCCGCTTCTACCTGGACCTTTATGCACGCGCCCACAAGCGCGGGGGCGCATGGATGGATGACTGCCGGGTCCGACGCTGGCGGGAAGGCGCACTGCAAATCCCTGTCGCCTATCTCGTGTGCAATTTCACCCCGCCGGTGGGGGACAAGCCCTCCTTGCTGACTGAGCAGGAACTGACGACGCTGTTCCACGAGTTTGGCCATGGCCTGCATCATATGCTGACCCGGCAGACGGTCGCCTCTGTATCAGGTATTAATGGCGTGGCCTGGGACGCGGTAGAACTGCCTAGCCAGTTCCTGGAGAACTGGTGCTGGGAAGAGGACGCGCTGGCGTTCATATCGGGTCATCACGAGACCGGTGAATCGCTGCCAGCAACATTACTCGAGCGCATGCTGGCCGCCCGCAATTTCCAGTCAGCCATGATGATGATGCGACAAATCGAATTTTCCCTGTTCGACTTCCGCTTGCACCGGGAATGGGGTACCGACTCGGTGACGTCAGTACAAGGTTTGCTGGACGAGGTACGTGCCGCCGTCGCCGTACACATTCCGCCAGATTACAACCGCTTCCAGAACGGCTTCAGTCACATATTTGGCGGCGGCTATGCCGCAGGTTACTACAGCTACAAGTGGGCGGAAGTGCTGTCAGCGGATGCCTTTTCCCGTTTCGAGGAAGAAGGCATCTTCAACAGGGAGACGGGCTCCGATTTCCGCAAGTGTATTCTTGAGTGCGGAGGTTCGCAGCCACCCATGGAGGCTTTCGTCGCTTTTCGGGGTCGTAAGCCAGACATCGAACCGCTGCTGAGGCACAGCGGTATCGCCGCCTGACTAAAACCTGCCCTAGTCGTCGCTACCCAACCAGTTGTAGACCAGCCCGGCCAGTGCTGCGCCGACAATCGGCGCCACCCAGAACAACCATAGCTGGGAAATCGCCCAACCACCTTCGAACACTGCCACGCCAGTACTGCGCGCCGGGTTCACTGAGGTATTGGTCACCGGAATGCTGATCAGGTGAATCAGTGTCAAACCAAGACCGATCGCTATGGGAGCAAATCCGGCAGGTGCCCTGCCATCGGTTGCACCCAGAATGATGATCAGGAACATAAAGGTCATAACGACTTCAGTGACCAGTGCCGCGACCATGCTGTAGCCACCGGGAGAGTGCTCACCGAAGCCGTTGGAAGCAAAACCTGCCGTCTCGAAGCCAGCTTGACCGCTGGCGATCACATATAAAACCGCCCCACCAGCGATGCCGCCAAGAACCTGAACCACAATATAGGGCAGCAGTTCACTTGCCGGAAAACGACCACCGACCATCAAGCCGATCGACACCGCCGGATTGAGATGGCAACCGGAGATATGTCCGATAGCGAAGGCCATGGTCAACACGGTCAAGCCAAATGCCAGTGAAACGCCAAGCAGACCTATGCCGACATCGGGGAATGCTGCGGCCAATACCGCGCTGCCGCAACCGCCAAGAACCAACCAGAACGTACCGATAAATTCGGCACCAAGCTTTTTACTCATAGACATATCTACCTTCCCTCGCGGATATCATTATTCTCCGTCTGACAAAGGAACGACGGGGTGGCACTAGAATAGGACGAATATCGGGTGCTGAAAAGTGGTTTCACTCAGCGCGCCACAGGGCGCAACCCTTCTGGCCCGGGCCGGAGGCAACACAGAGTTCTATTTCACGCAGGTCCTCGCCACTGGAGGCCTGCAGAAGTTGCTGCAACAGATAGTGTGAAAACTCTTCCACAGTGGCATTGGTGATAGGCAGCACCAGCGTGTCCTGCTTAAGGAACTGCATACGGTCTTGCGCGAAGCTGACCCGGTAATAATCGCCGTCCTCGGTGACTTTCTGGAATGGTGAATCACCGGCCAGCACCATGTACTCATCCAGACTGTCGCAGAGCACCTTGAGTCGCTTTTTGTACACGTTGTAGTCAGCGGAAAAACCGTTATCGCCCATGGGGGCAACAATGCGCGCCGATACCGAATAATTGTGCCCGTGCAGCCGCTCACGCTCTGTCGCTGAAAAAATAGTGAAGTGGGCAGCGGAGAACTTATGGGCTTCTTTATCGATGTAGAGTGTGGTCAGGCGTTCCATTGACGATCCCGGGAGGTCAGTGTGAGCTTCATTGTCACGATTGCTGCTGCAGCAGGCAAGTACTAAGCCCGCCCGCGTTCACTCTGTCCAATCACGATGAAGGATATGAGCCGGCTCGCTGTCACTTTTGCGTTTCAGCGCCTGGTCGCCAAGCCACTCAAACCATTCCCCCCAGGAGGGCTGCTCCTGTTCTGCCCTGATATCCTGCTGCCAATGGCGCAGCTTCACATTCATCACTGCCACAATGCCGCCGGCCAGATCAAGCACCAGGTCCAGTGGCGCAATGCGCTTGAAAACCAGTAGTCCCATGGTTTCGAAGGAGGTAACGACAGTGATGGCGGCGGTGATGTAATCATCACCCAGCGCCCGCATTTCCTCGAGACTAATGCCATCGGGAACCGATTGCAGCTTGCCGATCGCGCTGGCCAGGTCGCGACTGTAGAATGTCTGGGCCAGGTTGATCGCTACCGCATCACGCTGCTGCACACGGAAGTTACGCAATTGGAACCAGCCAACCAGAAGACCCGTAATAATACTG
>CALJFL010000131.1 GCA_938074135.1 uncultured Halieaceae bacterium
CCGTCAGGTAGCTCGCCAAAGCTGGCCATTCGCTTGTTGTCAGCGGGACTGACATCACTATCCACCACTGCCAGGCGCAGTGCACGAACGGCCGGAAGCTCGCACAGTTGCTCTGCAGCCAATGCCAACAGGGTGTCTCGAAATTCGTCGCCAGTTGTCCCCTCGGGGCGCCACACAGGCATCACCAGTTTTTCCATATGCGACTCTCCGTTTTAAACCGCGCTAAACGCCCAGCGGCGGCGTAATGGTGGCGGCATTATCGATCACCATTTCAGCGCCATTCACAAACCGGGATTCGTCCGACACGAGGTAGAGCACCAGGTTCGCGATATCTTCCGGGTCACACATATTGGTCGCAGTGGCCAGCGCATCGACTTCCTCCTGGGTTGCTGTGTCTTTGCCGGTCGCCACTTTCACTACCATCGGCGTCGCTACCCCGTCGGGGTGAATCGAGTTGCACCTCACCCCATTTTTCTCTTCCTTGCAGTACATGGCGACACTCTTGGTAAGCGCTTTAACCGCCCCCTTACTGGCGCTGTAGGCCGCACAGAAAGACATGCCGTGCAGAGCGGCGACTGAAGACATATTCACTATCGAGCCCCCGCCGGTCTGCGCCATTACAGGGATGGCATGCTTGCAACCCAGGAACACGCCTTCGGTATTCACGGCGTGGGTTTGCGCCAGCTGTCCAGATCGGTGTCGACGACGTTGCCCACCAGCATCAGACCGGCGTTGTTGACCAGTACGTCGAGCCTGCCAAATCGCGCCTGTGTCGCCTCAACAACCGCTTTCCAATTGTCCTCATCGGTCACGTCGAGGCGCATGAAAACAGCATTCTCGCCTATATCGGCCGCCACGGCCTGGCCATCCTCCTCGTTAAGATCAGCAACCACGACCTGCGCACCCTCCTGGGCCAGCAGCTTTGCATCGGCCTTACCCATCCCGCTGGCTGCCCCGGTAATAATCGCAACCTTGCCACTGACTCTGCCCATCCTTCGTACTCCTCTGACTGTGCTATTTTCGGGCCCGCTGGCTGGCCCGACGATGAGCGCGGAGTTAAACAAAAGCCTGCACAAAGCTCAATTTATCGCCGGGCAAACAGGCGGCGGGGCTGTTCAATTGAACCATTGGCCCGACTCGCACCTTGCTCGCTGGAGTAGTATTCTTGCGCTTTACTTCACCCATCACCGACCGTTGGAGAACGATATGACTGAACAAACAAAAGTAACCGGACTGGTCGCCTGGGTGGGCTACCTCGGCATAACAGTATTGCTACTACTGCCGCTGTCGGTACTGACCGTGCGTTCCGGTGTCTGGCAGCAGGGGCTGCTGTTGTACGCCATTGCCTGCCTGGGCGCAGCAATCCTGTTACTGCTGGCCGCGCTACTACTGCTGTTGCCGAAGTTCAGGGACTCTCGCCGGGCCATCGGCCAACGCATGCTGTACGTGGTACCGGGAACAGTGTTACTGCTGACAATGCTTGGCGGGGGCGGAGACATCCCGCCCATCCATGACATCACAACCGATACCGCCAATCCGCCAGCCTTTGATGCGGCCGTGCAGGCACGCGGCGAGGGCAGCAATAGCCTGGAGACCCAACCCGAGACCGTGGCGCAACAACTCGCTGCCTACCCCGACCTCGAGCCACTGAGCAGTGCACTGCCTGCCGGACAAGCCTTCGACACCGCCCTGGCGGTGGGCCAGGCCATGGGTTGGGAAATTATCGCCCAGGACAAGGCCGGTGGCATCATCGAGGCGGTAGACACCACAGCGATCATGGCCTTCAAGGATGATGTGGTGATACGGATCACCGCCTCGGGCAGTGGCTCTGTCATTGACCTGCGTTCAGTATCGCGGGTAGGTGTCAGCGATCTCGGCGCCAACGCCAAGCGTATTCGCGCCTTTATAGAGCAGTTTAATTCGGCTGCCGCCTCGTCTTGATTGCCCGGATACATCTTTCATGGCGGCGCTCGCTAGCCGCCTGCCTGACCATGCTGGCGATCATACTGCCCGCCGTGGCACAGGAACCCGACTACCTCAGCTTTGCCACCGAAGATGAAGCCAATAGCACTGAGATCTTCAGTAAAGCCAGTCCCGCCGTTGTGTTCGTCACCAATAAGGCGCTGCGCCGCAACCTGTTCAATCTCAACATACAGGAAATACCCCGGGGTTCGGGCACAGGATTCGTGTGGAATACCAGCGGTCTGGTGGTGACCAATTTCCATGTGATTGCCGGCGCGCATCGACTCACGGTCACCCTGCAGGACACCACGGAATACGATGCCGAAGTCATCGGAATCGCCCCGGAGAAGGACCTGGCGGTGCTGCGAATGATAGATCCCCCCGAGGACCTGAGCACTTTGCCCCTGGGCGACTCCTCCGAGCTGACCGTGGGCCGCAAGGTGCTGGCCATCGGCAATCCTTTCGGTCTGGACACCACACTCACCACCGGCGTGGTCAGCGCCCTTGGGCGCGAGATCAAGGCGCCCAGCAACCGGCTTATCCGCGGTGTCATCCAGACCGATGCAGCGATCAATCCGGG
>CALJFL010000132.1 GCA_938074135.1 uncultured Halieaceae bacterium
GGGCGCCTTGTTGCCGGCAAACACCAGCTCGCCATCGATCTGGTCGTAGTATTCAACCGGCTGGAAGCGGTCCATTTCGTCGTGATGCGCTCGACCGCCCAGTGCTAACTGGTGCGCGCCCAGATCGACATCGAAGTTCACATCGACACCCTGTGACTCATAGTCTCGGGCGTTGTGCTTGTACTCCAAACCAAACGCGTCCACGGTGCCGTCCAGCACGCCCTGGGCCTGGGCATCACCAGCGTTGGCGGCATTGATAAAGCTGCTGCCGCCGCCGAGTTTGAACCAGTCACGGGAAAACTCATTGTAATAGCCGGTGGCGGTCATGGCGATAGCGTCGGTCAATGCCAGCCGGTATACCAGGTTGAAACCCTGATGATCGTTGTCCATTTCATCGGCCTGTGACAGACCGTAACGGCGGTCGGCGTCGCGATCGAAATCGGCATCGGTCAAACCGAGGTAGGTTTCATCGGACGTTTCTTCAGAGTACTGGCCCTTGAACAACAGGCTCTGGCGCTGACCTTCCCAGGCCAGCTTGACGACGTAATCCTGAATATCGTAGCCGCTGTCGTCGCTGCTGCGATCGATATCTTTGAAGCCATCGCTGCGGCGCTGGGCGGTTTCAACAAGAAAACCAAAATCGCCGATGCGCGCGCCGTAGTTGGCCAACAGGTCGGCCTGGCCGTTTTGCCCGTAAGCCAGGTTGAACGTGCCCGCCGAGCCCTCGGTCGGTACCGGCGTAGACACCATATTAACCACCCCACCGGTGGTTTGCGGGCCATGCCGCAACAGCGGGGCGCCCTTCAATACTTCCACCGACTGCATGCGCAGGGTGCTGGGGAAGTAATAGGCGGCTGGGTTGGAATAAGGTGCTGGCGCTATCATCACGCCATCTTCCAACAGGGTCACTTTCGAGGCGCGCTCAGAGGTAGCGCCACGGATGCCGATATTCGGACGCAGGCCGAAGCCATCTTCTTCCTGGATATAGATACCCGGTACGGTTTTAAGCAGCTGGTTGATGTCGCCGGCGGCCTCGATACGAATCTGTTCCAGCCCCACCACCGCACTCGAACCGGGCAAGCTGCGAGCGTCTTCGGCCGTACCAACGATGGTAACTTCTTCGATGACGTGATTGTTGGCCTGGGCCAGCGGCACCATTACCGCTGCTATCGCGGCGGCTAAAACCTGCTTTTTCATGATATCCCTTAACAACGTACTCACGCGTAAGCCCTGCTCCGGCCCCGCGGTCATTAATTCACTGTCAAAGGAGTCTAATAGGAATAATTCTCATTTACAACAGGTACTGAGAATGTTTCTTATTTACATTGGCGAGCGGTCAGGGCGTCAGTTAAGGGCACCGTAAATGATGGATTCCAGCTGACCGCGGAAGTTGAAGATTGACGAGGGAATCAACTGGGTCATGAAGATCACGATCAGTTCCTCACGGGGGTCAACCCAGAACAGCGTGCTGGCCAGACCACCCCAGTAAAAGCTGCCCTCGCTACACGGAGAGCCATTGGCGGCGGGATCCAGCCGGTTGGCAAAACCGAGCCCGAAGCCGACACCGTTATAGGCGGTTTCGCTGAAACTACCCAGGGCAAAGCGAGACATGTCCTGGCCACCGGGGAGATGATTGCAGGTCATCAGGTTAAGAGTGCGCGAACCGATGACTCGCCTGCCATCGAGGGTGCCGCCGGCGAGCAGCATTTTGCAGAAGCGCAGGTAATCAGTGGCCGTAGACAGCAGCCCTCCCCCGCCAGAGAAAAACGTGCGGTCGCGGTAATGGCTGTCCTGGCCGTCGTCGTTCAGTTCCAGCTGTTTGTTCATATCGCGCTGATAACAGGAGGCGAGTCGCCCTACTTTTTCAGGGGCGATATTAAAACCTGTGTCCACCATGCCCAGCGGCTCGAATATGGTGCTGTGGAGAAAGTCTGGCAGGGAGCGCCCGCTGATCACCTCGATGAGGTAACCCAGCACGTCGGTGGCCACCGAGTAATTCCAGCGCTCGCCCGGGGAGAACTCCAGCGGCAGCTCGGCCAACTGGTCGATCATGTCCTGCAGCGTGGAGCCTTTGGATACCCGTGCGACTTTCATCTCGCGGTAGGCCCGGTCAATCTCTGTGGCTTCCAGAAAGTCGTAGGTCAGGCCGGAGGTATGGCTTAGCAGATCGGCAATGGTCATCGGCCGCTTGCACGGCTCGGTCGTAAAATCCGGATAGTTGCCACCGGTGCGCACCTGCAGATTCTGCCAGCTGGCAATGTAACGGTGTACCGGGTCGGTCAAAGCGAACATACCGCGTTCGTACAGCGTCATCAGGGCCACCGAGATGATGGGCTTGGTCATCGAATAGATGCGGAAAATCGTGTCGTCCGTCATCGCGGTGCCGCGCTCGAGGTCACGCTGGCCCTGCACATCCAGCAGGCAGACCTCACCGCCACGCTCAACCAGCGTCAGGCTACCGGGAATCTTGCCGGGCTCGATGTAGCGATCACGCAGGTGCTGGTGCACCCGACCCAGCTGGTTATGGTCGATGCCGACAAATTCCGGTTCCACGATATTCATTGTGTGAGGCTACCCCGCCTGTAAAAAGCCGCAAGTGTGGCCCCTGCGGCCGATACTGGCAAGGCCGTGGCTGTTGCCAGGGCCAGTGGCGGCGCCCCGGTCTGCCCGGCTCCCCCGGCTCACCACGTTGGTCAGTAACCGTACAATCCATTGCTGCACAGGGGCGCTAAAGGTACAATCGCCGCCTTCGCGAGACGATCATTTTTCACCTGATTCCGCCCCTGGAGCGTTCATGAGCCAAGAGTCCCTGTTTGATCTGGAAAACCATCACGAGTTTATCCAACGCCACATCGGGCCGACCGTCAAACAGCAGCAGGAAATGGCGCAGACCCTGGGCTACGACAGCCTGGACGCACTCATCGACGCCACCGTACCAGCCAATATTCGAAGCACCACAGCCATGGACTTGCCGCCCCCCCAGACCGAACAAGCGGTTCTGGCCCGGCTGCGCGAAATGGCCGACAAAAACGTGGTCAACAAGTCGTTCATCGGCACCGGTTACAGCGACACCTTCACCCCCGCCGTCATTCAGCGCAATGTGCTGGAAAACCCGGGCTGGTACACCGCCTATACCCCCTACCAACCGGAAATCGCCCAGGGCCGACTGGAAGCGCTGCTGACCTACCAGCAGATGATTATGGACCTGACCGGCATGGAGTTGGCGAACGCCTCCATGCTCGATGAGGGCACCGCCGCCGCCGAGGCCATGACCCTGCTGCAGAGGGTCAACAAGAAGAACCGCAGTAACGTATTCATCGTGGCTGAAGATTGCCACCCGCAGACGATTGGCGTGGTTAAGACCCGTGCCCACGCGCTGGATATCGACGTGGTAGTGGGCGACCCGGAAGCTCTGGTGGGCAGCACCGAGGCCTTTGGCATGGTGCTGCAGTACCCCGGCACCTACGGCCATGTGCGCGACCTGGCACCATTGATTGAACGGGCCCATGAGGCCAAGACACTGGTGACAGTAGCGGCGGATATCGCCTCGCTGTTACTGCTGAAATCACCGGGCGCGCTGGGCGCCGACGTTGTGGTCGGTAACAGCCAGCGCTTCGGCGTGCCAATGGGCTTTGGCGGGCCGCACGCG
>CALJFL010000133.1 GCA_938074135.1 uncultured Halieaceae bacterium
CCGCTCTTGGACTGGAGCTCGATGGCAGTGGCTTCGGTCTCGGACATCGCAGCCAGCGGTTTGCCATGCTGGTCGACGACGGCACCATCACGCAATTGAACGTGGAACCCGGCGCCGGCGTAGACGTCAGCTCCGCCGAGACCATGATGGCGCTGCTCTAATCCACAATGGCGGCGGGCAGCACCTGCACCGCCGCCGCCTCCCGCTGGCGATCCTCATCAGTGGCCCGGTTACCGGTCTCATAGAAGTACTTCATCCCGGCTGCTACCTGAACCAGGTTGTCTTCCATCATCGGCACAATAAGCCATTGCGCCAGATAATCGCCCAGCCAGCCCCAGGGCATATCGAAAACCAGAGCCAGCTCGATGCGGGTTGCAGCCACCCCTGAATCCGCCAGCGCATAAATAAACTCTACGTGCCGGAATGGTGCCATGGGCTCTTCGCCGTCGTGCAGGCTGATCACAAAGCCCTCGCCCTCGTACCACTCGACAATGGTCTCTTCGAGGTAATCACCGTCTTCATCGTAAACGCGGCGGTGGGCGCCGATACCGCGCTGCTTGCTGGACACTATCTCGGTGCGAACCAGGTCCGGCACATAATTGTGGGCCAGGGAGAAGTCACTCAGCACGGCCCAGGCCTCGGCTCTTGGTAGCGCGGCGGTGACGTCAACAGAGGCACGGTGGTTCTCCGCGCCGGCAACGCACGGAAGCAGTGTCAGTACCAGCAATGCGATCAGTCTAAGCATTGGCGATGGCCGGGGGTTCGCGCAACAGGGTGGTTGCGGCAATGGAAAACAGGCAATAAGCCAGGAAAAAGTAAAATCCCGGCTCCAACTGCGCACTCATGATCAGTAGTTCGCCGGCCTTACCAGTGGCCTTGCCGGCCATATAGGCGACCAGCAGGCCCATTACGAAAACGTCGGCCATCGACCATTTACTCAGAACCGCGTTCAGCCATAACAGCGGGCCGCGCAGCGCCGCTTGCGGGATAACGATGGCAAAAGCCTGAAGCAATAGTTTGAAGACCGGTATCACCAGGCTGAAGAACACAATCAGTAACGCCACCGGCAGGTTGCCGGTACTGGCCAGCTCTTCGACCGTACCCCAGATGGAGCGAGTACTGCTATAGGCCTGCAAGCGACCTTCGATCTGATCCAGGCCCAGAAAACTGGTGATCATGGATAGCATCTGCCGGGTCTGCTGATCGGCCTCTTCGCCAGCTATAAGATCTATGCCGAGCGCCGCGATGCGGGACTTTTCAATCTCGCCCGTCAGGGTCAGGACCGGTTGCGTCACGCCCGGGTACAGCAATCCGAGTGCAACCAGCATCAGGGCCAGGGAGATCAATTTACGGGTGGTATTCATACTGCCTCCTGTAACAAGGCCAGCATCATACCGAATCAGAGCAGCGTTCTCACAACATACTGCGGTGCGCTTCGGCGCGCTATCAAGCCGCTTTCGAGTCGAAATCGCTGTAGAACTGCGAGTACCACTTGCGGAACTTGGCAATAGGACCGTCGCCGTCACACAACACTGGCAGCGGCCGGTACACCTTGTGCTCCCAGATTGGCTTGTCTTCCTCCAGCTGCCCGACGATGTTGGCAATGATTCCGGCATTTACGCCGCCGGTCTTCACTTCTCCGTTTACCTTCGGCTGGGTAAAGGCGAAACGCAGCTGGATCCTGTCCTCGTCTATGGGCGTGGTCAGACCCATCAGGAAAGTATCAGCAATACCCTCGAACTTGGTGAAACCCTGACCGGGTCCCATGCTGCCGGTATGAATGGCGCCATCCACCTCACCACGGGGGGTCGGCATCTTGGCCCGCTGAATGCCGCGCGACATGGGTCCCTCATAAACCGTCTCCCACTCGGGCATGCTCGCGGTGCGGTGCACAAACAGGAAGTGCGCAGGGTCGGCCGCATTTTCGGCCATCTCCTGTGGATGTGTATTCATCTCCCACTCATAGCGTTGCAGGGGTGCCCAGTCCTCGCTGTTGGCCTCTTCGTGATCCAGCACCTGCCACAGTGGCGCCTCACCCTGAGGGTGATACCACGCCCAGATCACCTGGTTGGTCTCGGTGACAGGATAGGATGTCAGGCACTGCTGCTGTGTGACCTTCGCCGGCATATTGCGGGCATAGGGTATTTCAGTGCAATCGCCCTCGCCGTTGAATTTCCAGCCGTGGAACGGACAGACAATGGATTCACCCTCGATCCGACCACCGCCACCGGTATTTTCATGAATCCCATAGCCCAGGTGGGCGCCAAGGTGCGGGCAGTAGGCGTCAAGCAGGCAGGCCTGCCCCGATTCTGTGCGAAAAATCACCAGCTCCCTGCCGAAATAGGTCACCGCACGGGACTCCCCCACAGCCAGCTCGTCACTGTAGGACACGGCATACCAACCGTGGGGAATGGGCATCGGAAAACGCTTACTCATAGGGCTGAACACCTGACCGCAATAGAAGATTTTGTGACTACCGCACGATACCGACCCAACAGCACAAAACAATGGCATATTGCGCCACCAGCGCTTGCATTTACCGTCAAAACCCTATTTTTGTCCAGATTTGTCAGTTAGGCGAGCATAATGAAGCAGACCAGACTGATCACCATCACACCCAGCAGATTGAGCAGCAAGCCCTCCCTGGCCATGCGCGACACCGTGATAAGGCCGCTACCGAACACCACCGTGTTCGGGGCTGTGGCCACCGGCAGCATAAAGGCGCAACTGGCGCTCATCGCCGCCGGTACCATGATTAATTCCGGCTTGATGCCAGCGGCCAGTGCTGCCGCTGCCAAAACTGGCATCAACAGTGTCGTACTGGCGGTATTGGAGGTTGTTTCGGTCATAAAGGTCACAACAAGGCAAACCAGTACGATCAACGCCAGCGTCGGCATTACTGTCATACCGGCCAACCACTGACCCAGGATGTCGCTGAGCCCGGAACTTACGAAGCCCTTGGCCAGACAAATACCGCCGGAGAACAACAGCAACACACCCCAGGGAATAGTGCTGGCTCGCTGCCAGTCGAGCAGGCGGGCACCGCGGCCATCGGGCACCAGGAACATGACCACCACCGCGAGCAAGGCCACTGACGCGTCATTCGCATGGGGCAGGTCCAGCCAAACCCGCCAACCACCGAAGGGTTCGCTGCGCGTCACCCAGGCCAGGGCCGTCAGCCCGAAGACCAACATGACCCGCTTTTCGGCGGTGGACCAGACACCCACCGTGGGCAGTTCAACACTCAGCTCTCCGCGAAGATTGCGGGTCAGGGCAAAAGCCATCGCCGGCACCATCACCAGCACCACCGGCACGCCCCAACTCATCCACTGGCTGAAACCGATTATCTTGCCGGTGTATTCGCTGTAAATCTGCATAAAGATAAGGTTCGGCGGAGTGCCAATAGGCGTCCCCACACCACCGACACTGGCAGCATAGGCCACCCCCAGCAGCAGGGGCACAGCCAGTCGTTCCCGCTCCTTGACCCCCTCCAGCACGGCCAGGGCTACCGGCAGCAGCATCAGCGTGGTGGCCGTGTTGGAAATCCACATACTCAGTATCGCCGAGGCCACCATGAAACCCAGCACCAGGCGGCGGCCACTGGCAGCCCCGAACAGGCCCACCATAGCCAGGGCCAGCCGACGATGGGCGCCAGAATGCTCCATGGCCTTGGACAGCAGGAAACCGCCCAGCAATAGCAGGATCAATGGTGATCCATAGGCCTGGCCTACCTCGGCAGGCGTCAAAACACCGAGCAAGGGCAGCAAAGATAAAGGCAACAGGGAGGTTACCGGGATCGGCACGGGTTCGAATACCCACCACAATACGCACAATACCGCCACGAAACTGACGATACCCACATCGCGCTCATATCCAGCCGACAACAACAGCGCGGCCACTGCCGCGGCCAGCACCGGTCCCAGCACTAACATGGCCGAACGCAGCCCGCTGGACCCTGAGCCACTATCGGCTACCGATTGATTCATTAACGCTTCACTCCCTGGTCAGCACTATCCTGTCGCAGACCCGCCAGCCTGTAAAGCCGGTGGCTAGTGTCGGGGCACGGTAGCGATTACACTTGGCACCGCCATGAATGAATTACCAGCAGAGCTCATCGACCGCTTCCAGCGCCGGGTCAACTATGTCCGCCTGTCAGTCACAGACCGCTGTGACTTTCGCTGCGTGTACTGCATGGCCGAAGATATGACCTTCGTGCCCAAACCACAGGTACTGACCCTCGAGGAGATCTACCAACTGGCACAGGCCTTTACCGAGCTTGGTGTCGGCAAGATCCGTTTGACGGGCGGTGAGCCACTGGTGCGCAACAACATCCTGTCGTTGGTCGAGAGGCTGGGCGCCCTGCCCGGGCTGGATGAGCTGGTCATGACCACCAATGGCTCGCAGCTGCAGCGCCTGGCACAGCCTTTGCGCGATTACGGGGTACGCCGGATCAATATCAGTCTGGATAGTTTGCAGGCCCGCAAGTTTCGCCACCTGACCCGCTACGGCAACCTGGACCAGGTGATCGCCGGGATTGATGCCGCCGTTGACGCCGGCTTCGAGGGCATCAAAATCAATGCCGTTGTTCTCAAGGGCCGCAATGACGACGAGGTTGTCGACCTGGTCAATTTCGTCCGCGAGCGCGGCATCGATCTGGCGTTTATAGAAGAAATGCCACTGGGTGCCATCACTGAACACAACCGCGAGCTCAGCTTCTGCAGCAGCACCGAGCTGCGGGAGCTGATCGAGCCGCATCATCCACTGAGCGCCGACCCGCGAAGCGAGGCCAGTGCCGGTCCGGCGCGCTACTACAGCATGACCGACAGTCCTTCGCGCATAGGCTTCATATCACCCCACAGTGATAATTTCTGCCACCTGTGCAACCGGGTTCGCGTCACCGTGGAAGGCCGGTTACTGCTGTGCCTGGGCAATGAGCACTCGATTGACCTGCGCAAGGTGCTGCGCGACCCCAATGCCGATCTCGCGACATTGAAGCGTGCAATCGTCGACGCCATGGTCATCAAACCCGAGCGTCACTATTTCGACAATGCCGGTGAGCCGGATATTGTCCGCTTCATGAACATGACCGGGGGCTGAACCACCTGTACGTCCCGCACCATTGACGTACAATGCTCATCCCTACTGAGAGGTCACCTTGTGAACACCCTTGATTTTCCCCAATTGGCATCGGTCGAAGAAATCGAGCGTGGCTTTGAGTCATTCGGCTACATCTGCAGCCCGAAGATCGCCACCGCTGTCTACCTGGCATTTCAATTGCGCAAGCCAATCCTGGTCGAGGGCCCGCCCGGCGTCGGTAAAACGGAACTGGCCAAGACCGCAGCGACCTTGCTGCAACTGCCGCTCATCCGCCTGCAATGCTATGAGGGTCTGGATGAAGCCAAGGCACTGTACGAGTGGAAATATGGCAAGCAACTTCTCTACACCCAGCTGCTGAAGGAAAAACTCGGCGATCTGCTACAGGGAGCGACCGGCCTGGCCGAGTCCGTGGAGCGGCTACACCAGTTTGGTGACATCTTCTACTCCGAGGATTTTCTCGAACCACGACCATTGATGAAGGCCATGCAGGAAGACAAAGGCGCCATCCTGCTGATCGACGAGGTTGATAAATCGGACTACGAGTTCGAATCCCTGCTATTGGAGATTCTGTCCGACTACCAGATTTCTATCCCTGAGATCGGCACGATAAAGGCGCGGATCTCGCCGATGGTCTTCCTGACCAGCAATAATACGCGCGACATCAGCGATGCTCTCAAACGGCGCTGCCTGCACCTGTATATCCCGTTTCCATCGGTGGAACTGGAGGAACGGATTGTGCGTAGCAGAGTCCCCGAAATCGACGAACAGTTGCGCCATCAACTGGTTGAGTTCGTGCATTCGCTGCGGGAGCTGGACCTGAAGAAATCACCGGCCATCTCCGAGACAATCGATTGGGCCCGCAGCCTGCTGCTGCTGCATGCCACTGAACTGGACGAAGAACTGCTACGCAGCACACTCAATGTCCTGCTGAAATTTGAGGACGACATCGAGACAACGGAAGCCGAAATGCGCACGCTGCTAAAACCGCGGAGTAGCGCCTGACTGCTGCTGATAATGGATTTGTTGTAGAGTATGCCTTTACGCCCACACTGATTATTAATAGTAATGCAGGCTAATCTCGTCAATTTTATCCAGGTGCTGCGTACGCACGACGTGCGTGTATCGCCCGCCGAGACCCTGGATGCCATGGATGTCGCAAGGACGCTGGGGTACGGCAGCCGCACCCGGCTGCGCGATGGCCTGGCCATGGCGCTGGCCAAAACACCCGCCGAAGAACAGGTATTCAGCCGCTGTTTCGACCGCTACTTCAGTCAGTCACTGGCGGATTTTTCCCTGCCCACGGCAGCCGACGAGGCCGCCGATGAAACCGCGGGCGACGCCGGTGACACCGACGTTGGCGAACAGTCAGATAACAGTGCAGACAACTCACCGGGCGAGCTGGAAGCCGCTGCAGAGCAATCACCAGTGCTGGCGGAGCTGATGCAATCAGAGCTGATGCAGAACCTGCTAAATAACGATCGAAATGCACTGAGTGTCGCCATGACTGCCGCTGGCGAGCGGGTCGGCCTGCAGCAGATACAAATGTTCACCCAGAAAGGCCAGTACACCCGCAAGATCCTCGACGAATTGGGCGAGCAACACATCCGTCAGGCCGTGATCGATCTCGAAAGCGCCGACAGCCCGGCGCTGGCCGAGCTACAGCGTTACCGCGATATTCTGCGGGAACAGGTCCGGGACTACGTGGAACGGGAATACCTGCTGCACGCTGAGGGTAGCAACCGACAATTTATGGAGGACATTCTCAGCAAGACGCGCCTCAATAATATCGAGCGCCACTACCTGGACCGGGTCCATGAATTGATCCGCAAAATGTCCCGGAAGCTGGCAGCCCGCTACGCCCGCAAGCTGAAATCCAACAAGCGCGGCCAGCTCGATATGGCGCGCACATTGCGCCGGGGGGTAGCTCACGACGGTGTTTTGTTTAATACCTACTGGCGAAAGACGCGACGCCACAAACCGCAGATTCTGGCGGTCTGCGACGTCAGCGGTTCGGTGGCGGCTTACGCCAAGTTTCTGTTGATGTTTCTTTACAGCCTGCAGGACGTGCTGCCAAAGGTACGCAGCTTCGCTTTTTCCAGCCATCTCGGTGAAGTGAGCGAACTTTTCCAGGAACACTCGCTGGAGAAAGCCATTGAGCTGGTCAACTGGAAGTACGGAGGTGCCACCGATTACGGTGGCAGCCTGGAGGACTTCGCCAGCCTGGCGCTGGATGATATCAACAGCAACACCACGGTTATTATTCTGGGTGATGCCCGTAACAATGGTGGCGACCCCAAGCTCGAAATCATGCAAACCATTTACCAACGCAGTAAACAGGTTATCTGGTTGAACCCCGAATCCCGCCGGGCCTGGGGCACTGGCGACTCGGATATGCCCCGCTACCAGAGCGCCTGTCACTTCACCGCCGAGTGCAACAACCTGAAACAGTTGGAGCGCATCATCGACCAACTGCTCAAGAGTACTCGCTGAGCCGTGAATTACCTCTGTCGCGATTGCACCTATAAAGGAACCACTGCCGGCCACGCCGGCGAGTGTCCCGCCTGTGGTTCCCTGAACTTCGGGCGCCGTAAAAGCGGTGCCGAGGATGAACCGCCGAGCAAGCTGCGCCTGCAGATACTGGTAGTTGTTTGGACCATCTTCATCGGCATGATTATCTGGAAGTTGATTCAATGATTCCCGAGGCCCAGGACATTCCCCTGACCGCATCGGTCATCAGCGGCATACGTGGCAAGTTCAGCGAAGGTAGCGACACAGCGCCTGCCGCCGAAGCCCTGTCGCTGGAGGAACTGCTGGCCTACCTTGGCTCCATCGAGGACTTCAGCCTGCCCCTGATCGAAGCCATCAGGGTCCAGACCGAGGCCATCGGTGACCCTGCTGCACCGGCTGGCGAGCAGTTCGCACTGCTGGCCTGGCTGGATGAGGCCTGGGCACAATGGGAGCGCCGTTATTCGTTGGCCGAGCCGCTCTTGCTGGAGTTGCGCCAATTGCGGCCAGTGGCGGGCGCCCTGGCGCTGACAGACAGCGACTTCCATATCCCGGGCCGGCACCCATTGCACCGCTTGCTGGATGTTATCCAGGACAGTGCGGTGGGCTGGCAGGCAAGCCTGGGGCGGGCAGGTGAAGCGCTGGCCAGCGCAGTCGAAACTGCCGTCAGGGACGCTCGCACCTGGTTAAGCGAACCTAACACCGACCTGGAGGCAATCTGCACTGTAGTCACTACCCTGGCAGAGCGCGACCAGACCCGCGCCAAGCGGATGAGCCAGCGCGCCGTCGAAACCGAGGCGGGTCGTGAGAAAAGCAGTGCCGCCAGGTCCGGTGCTGCCAATATGATCAACCGTTGTCTGGAGGGGCAGACACTGCCTGAAGCCATTGGCAACTTCGTCAAAGGTGACTGGTATGACAGCGCCCAGTTGGTCCTGCTCAAGTTCGGAGAGGATTCAGAGCAATGGCAACAAATGCAGGAGACCACCGTCACCCTGCTGGAGTCGGTGCAGGCCTACGACCCCGAGGATGGTGAACGGCGCAAACAGCTGTTCGAACTGGCAACGCAGCTACCCAAAAATATGCGGAGCTGGCTGCTGAGCCTGCAGCATGACGGCGATGCTGTCGCCGAATCGCTGGGTCTGGTGGAATTCGTTCATCTGCGGCTGTTGCGCCAGCAGGAGCTGGAACGGCAAATCATAGATCCTATCCCCGTCGCCGAGGACAACCCCTCGGCGGAGGACGAAGCGGCCGTCGAGCTGATCAATTCACTGCGCTTGGGCCAGTGGTTGCGTATCGAGACGGACGGCAAGGCATTGCGTGTGCAGTTTGCACTGAACAATAGTGGCGTGCGGCAACTCATGTTTACCAACCGTTCCGGGGTCAAGTCACTGGTGCTGGGCTATGCCGAATTTGCAGAGCTGGTAGCGCAGCAGCATGTCAAACACCTGTCCAGCGGCGCCGGGTTCAGCCGCTGCCTGGCCCATTGTGCCGGTATTGATAATGAGGCTGCCCTGCAGCAACTTCGCGAGCAAGAGACCCGGCAGCAAGACATGGCACTGGCTCGCGAGCGTGATGCTGCGGCAGAACAACAAAAGGCGGAACTCGCAGCACAACAACAACGCGAGGAAGCAGAGGCGGCAAAACTCAAGCGTGAGGAACAGCGCGCTGCCGAAGAGCTGGCGCGACAGCGACAGGCTGAGGAACAGGCCAGCCGGGACCAGGCCTCGGCTGAGCTGTTGGCACGCCAGCGCGTCGAAGCCGAGCAACTGGCGCGCGAGCAGGCGGCGGCCGAGTCTCCGCTGTTGGACCTGTCGACGAAGGATGACGACGCGACGCTGGAAGAGCTGTCGCTGGATTTATCCGCAGAGGATGACGATACGCTGGACCTGTCAGCAAAGGACAGCGCCACGCTGGACCTGTCGCTGGACCTATCCGCCGAGGATAACGCCACGCTGGATTTGTCGCCGGATCTATCCGCCCAGGATAACGGCACGCTGGACACGGCGCCTGCAGCCGAGGAGCCCTCCATTCTGTTGACGCTGGGTGACGAGGCGATGCAGGCAAAAATCCTGCAGGAAAGACAGCTTCAGGAGCGAGTGGAAACCACGGCTACCGACCTGGTACCGCCGCCGGAGCCACCGCCACAGGCTCAGACGCCAGCTCAGATCACTGTACTGTCCGGCGCCGACATCCAGTTAACCATGGGCGCCTGGTTAGGGTTTCACGACGGTGACACGCCCATCATGGCCCGCCTGGCCGTCCATGACAGAGAACAGGGCAGCTACATTTTTGTCAACCGACAGGGCATCAAGCTGCGCCAACTCAGCACAGATGAATTGACCAGCCTGATCGACCAGGGCCAGGTAGAACTTCTCGAGACACGCTCCAACTTTCGTGAGGCAGTGCGACGTGCGCGCAATGAACAGGATGATTAATGCAGGAATAGGCCAATGGTAGACGAACAGCGCAGGCATGTGCGACTCAGCCTCGAAAGCACCGTGTTCATAGAACTTATGGCGGCGGGTGTCGCCGGGGAAGAAGCTGCCGAGGTGGCTCGCTGCAAGACCCTGGATATTTCCCGCGGCGGCCTGCGTGTACAGCTGGATAGGCCGGTGACGATCGGCGCTATCTTGCAGATCGGGGTGGAACTGTCACCGGGAGAGAGAACCCTGTACCTGGCCGGTGAAGTCAAATGGTGCCTGCCAGCCAAGGGTAACGAGGAGGCATGGACAGCCGGTTTCGAGCTGCTTAACGCCAGCGACTCGGACATTGAGCAGTGGTACCGACTGGTTGAAGACATGGAGCGCTAGACCCGCGCTCCCGATCAATACATCTGGTTTTCTTCCTCGTCCAGGCTCTCCAGACTAAAGCCAGCTGGCTCCTCTTCTGCCTCGCCCCCCTCTTTGGCAAACTTGATCTTAAGCCGCACATTGTTGGGTGAATCGGCATTGCGCAGTGCCTCGTCCTCGGTGATCAGACCCTCACGGTAGAGCTCGAACAGGGCGCCATCGAATGTCTTCATCCCGACGTTTTCGGACTTCTCCATCACTTCCTTGATCCCATCGATATCACCCTTGAGGATGAGGTCCGCAATCATCGGCGTTCCCAACAGTATCTCGATCGCTGCACAGCGCTTGCCATCGACGGTGGGAATGAGGCGCTGGGACACGAAGCACTGAATATTCAGCGACAGATCCATCAGTAACTGGGCGCGGCGTTCTTCCGGGAAAAAGTTAATGATGCGATCAAGGGCCTGGTTGGCGTTGTTGGCGTGCAGGGTCGAAATACACAGGTGACCGGTTTCAGCAAAAGCGATGGCGTGTTCCATCGTCTCCCGGTCACGAATCTCGCCAATTAGAATGACATCTGGCGCCTGCCGCAGGGTATTCTTCAGCGCGTTATGCCAGCTGCGGGTATCAACGCCGACTTCGCGCTGGTTGATGATCGATTTTTTGTGGTTGTGCACGTACTCCACCGGGTCCTCGATGGTCACGATGTGCCCGCTGCTGTTGCTGTTGCGATAGTCGATCAGCGCCGCCAGGGAGGTCGATTTGCCCGAACCGGTGGCACCAACAAACAGCACCAGGCCGCGCTTGCGCATAACCACATCGGTAAGAATTTCCGGCAGCCTTAAATCCTGCCAGTTGGGTATTTCCGCGACAATATTACGCGCTACGATCGCGACTTCATTGCGCTGTAGAAAAATATTTACCCGAAAACGGCCGAACCCGGCAATCGACATGGCCAGGTTCATTTCCAGTTCCTGCTCAAATTCGGCAGTCTGGGTGTCATCCATGATCTCGTAGGCGATCTCCTTGATATCGCCGGGCTTCATGATCTCGCTGTCAATTGGTTTCAGCTGCCCCTGAAACTTGGCGCAGGGCGGTGCTCCCGTGCTGAGGTAAAGGTCTGACCCGTTTTCGGAGGCCAGGGTTTTAAGCCACTCTGTTATGCGCAAGACGATCTCTCCCTGATTGGGCCGCCACCCATCCCCCTGGGCCGCCGCTCTTGGAACTGCAATGACTCATCAAAAAACATTGCGAGCTTGCCGGTCAACTGTAACCGGCCATCAACGGCTTACTCTAGCAGCTTGTGTTCAGCGGGCAATACCTGCTACCGGGGAATCTTGCTTTTCCCGCACTTAGCACGGCTGCGATAACCGATGGCTTACGACAATAAGTTATCTATTGGAATAAATACTCAGGCAACCGCCACTATGATACCCGCCGGTGCCTATGGTCACCCCCGTGCAGCTGACCTAGACTTGTAGGAAGCATCCCGCCGCAACAGGACCGACACCTTGGAAAATTAACGCCCCACTCCTTTGATCGACGACCTGGACGGCACGCGCAAAAAGCTCGAGGGCTGGTTCGAACAGCGCATGGGCCATCCGGTGGGCATCAGCGAACTGAATATCCCTGAAAGTACCGGCATGTCTAACGTCACCCTGTTGTTCGATATGAACTGGCAGGACAGCGATGGATCACATCGTCAGTCTTGCGTGGGCCGCCTGCAACCTCAGATCCAGCGACCGGTATTTCCCGGCTATGACCTGAGTTTGCAGTATGAGGTAATGGACAGCATCGGCCGTCACAGCGATATCCCGGTGCCACAATTACTGGGCCTTGAGACGGATAAAGGCCTGCTTGGCGTCCAGTTCTACATCATGAAACACACGGCCGGGCGCATACCCACCGACATCCCGCCCTACAATATGGACGGCTGGATGATGCACGAAACCAGCGAGTCACAGCGCGAGACAATGTGGTATGCGGCGATAGACACCATGGCACGTTTCCATCGCCTGGATTTTCGCGAACTCGGTTTTGGTCGACTGGCAGATCCGGCGAAGAGTCCACTGCAACAGCAGCTGGATTACTGGCAGGCCTACCACGACTGGTCTTTGGAGGGTGGCTCACACACCGTATGCTCCAGCGCGCTGGCCTGGCTGCAGGCCAACCAACCGGGCGAAGAACACACGTCCCTGTGTTGGGGCGATGCCCGCCTCGCCAACATTATTTTCAATGAATCACTGGACGGGGTTGCGGCGGTACTCGACTGGGAGATGGCAGTACTGGGCAACCCGGTGCAGGACATCGCCTGGTTCAACTATCTCGATGCCACCTTTGCGGATGGCCTTGGCATGCCAAGGCTGGCCGGCCTGCCCTCTTATGAGGACAGCCTGGCTCGCTGGCAGGCGGGGTCGGGACAGAGCATTGAGCACTACGACTACTACACGGTATTCGCAGGGCTGCGCTTCGGGCTGATCCTGTCGCGCATCATGTTCGCCAGCGGTC